>NZ_JAVJQN010000125.1:0-47377 GCF_040218245.1 Coleofasciculus sp. E1-EBD-02
TGGTTCAACCTCTAGAGATAGTAACCCCCCAGGTCGAGAAATTTTGACTAAATTGGAACCGGGAACGGCTGCAATGGTAATGCTTCCCCCCGGTGCGGTTAGTTTCCCGGTATTAACGACATTGCCAGCCAGTAGGGTTAAGTTTTTCCCGTCTGATACGGCTAAGTCCCCTGCATTAACGATACTTCCCGCCTCTGTTCCATCAAAGGCAAATTGGTTGGGTGTGCCGACTAAGTTCTGATAATCATTCCCACCAACGGCATTAAACCAATTACCATCGCCAAATCCAATAGCGTCGGCGGTGGTGGCGATAAAGTCACCAGGGACATTGAGTTGGGCATTCGGACCAAAAATAATCCCAGCCGGATTCATGATATATAGGTTAGGATTGCCGCCTGTTACCTGAATTAAGCCGTTAATCACAGAGACGTCACCACCGACGACGCGACTGAGGATATTGTTTAAATCTGGATTGGCTAAAAAGTTGGCGACTTCTTCGGGCTTCACGCCAAACTGCTGGAAACTGTGGAAGAGGTTTTTGCCATCAGCAGACAGACTCCCACCGGAAATATCGATGCGGTTCCCATCCGGTGTGACAATTGTCCCTGTACCGTCTGCTGCGGGAATCGGCTGCGCCAAGACTGGAGAATCAACCACCAGTGACGCAATACCCAAAAGTATACCTTGGCACAGACACAGCAAGACGGATAAGCAACGCCAGCACAACCGAGCCGATTTCATTAGTTCAACACCCTGTAATCGCTATGCTTGATAGTTTCGCTGATCCTGAGTGTTTTTGGGTTTTCTTTTAATAAAAGTAAACAATATTTAGTTTTGATTCATTGTGCTATTCGACTAGCAGGATGAATCAATTATGATAAAAAAATCCAAATCTTATCGGGTTGCACAGAGTAGGTAAAACGTCCATGGTGAACTGTTAAAAAATCAAATCATGACCATCAAATATTATTTTTCAGGACTTACGCAGCTACACCACTTATGGGGGCAAAGGTGCGTTACGCTACGCTAACACACCCTACGAATAGAGACTTGGCGTAAGTCCGATTTTTATAATAAGCAGACAATGGCTAGTGGAGTGGCACACCTTAATTGGTGGATTAGAATCGTAGGGGCGCACCGACGTGCGCCCAATTTCACGCCGACGTGCGCCCAGAAAATCGGCAAAATCTATCAGATTTGTTTTGTAGTGAGAGAATTTTAGCCCTCTCCAGCTATGCGTTTAAGCACTAAAGTGCTTACTACAAACTTGCTTTCTGCCTTATCTTAAGGATTGCGTCGTCGAAATTCCGCCGGGGTTAAACGGAGGGGTTGTTCCGGGTTCCAGATGCCATATCCCATAATTCGGGCGTATTCTTGAGCGCGGATTAGGCGTTCATTATATTTATTATTAGGCGATCGCGGTGTCGCTAAAACATAGCCTTCTTTGATCAGTTGTTCATTGATCATGACTCCATCATGCCAAACGTAGGCTAACCAACGACCAAAACTGTCTTTGGTTTGGACATCGGGTTCTAAGAAAACCGATTGGAGTACCAGTTGTTGACCCCTCGTTTCACCGATAAGTTGTTCAATCCGAGTTTTAGCCGCCGTTCCCCAAGGCTGTTGTCTTAAGTCAGGTGCTTCTATGCCAATTAACCGCACCCGGACAATTAAGGCGGGTTGTTGGGTGGTATCTAATACCTCGATGGTTTGTCCACTGACGACTTGTTGGACTTGTACAGGGATACCAGGAGGAACTTTTTTAGATTGGCATCCCCCCAGTAAAAGGAGAAAACCAAAGCTAATCAGGAGGGCGATAAGGCGGTTGGGATAAGTGGTTAAGGTATCCGAAATGGAACTATTAGTTGTGTGATTAGCTGTAGCTGTGTGGTGTTTTGATCCCCCCCAGCCCCCCTTCAAAAGGGGGGAGTAATGCTGATATTGGTGATTGATGTTTGTTCTAATCCTCATCTAAGGGCAATCCAAACCGAATCTTGCCTTTACCAAAATAGCGCCCAAATTGGAGTTCGTAGACTTCATCTTCATCCTGGGTTTCGACTTCTATGTCAGAACGGGGATAACCCACACATAAAAGCGCGTAACCTTTTTGGCGCAGCGCTGGCGATAGTCCCATGGCTTCGGGTTGATAGATGTCACCGGAGAGGACACGCACCGCACAGGTGGTGCAAGCACCATTCCGACAAGAAAACGGGAGTTCTACGCCTTGGTCTTCGGCGGCTTGGAGAATGTAGCGATCGCTTGGAACTTCTAGAGTATGCTTGGTATTGGTTTGGCGATGGTGAATGGTAATTTTATAGAATTGAGTCATCCCTTTCGTGTATAATTACAGATTGTGTGCTAAGTTTGATACTGTTAAGTCTCGCACACATCATAATAAACCCCCTGGAGAGGTGGCCGAGCGGTTTAAGGCGCAGCACTGGAAATGCTGTTTAGGGGAAACTCTAACGAGGGTTCGAATCCCTCCCTCTCCGTTGACAAGACGGTTGAATCATTCTAAGCCTGACGTGTCGGGTGTAACCGGAACAGTTCGAGGTCTTTGAGTGGCGATGCGGATAGAAAGCAAGTAAAGCCCCCCCGCGATCAGCACAGCAAAGATTAGTAGCAGGACTCTAACCCAGGTCTTTTGATGCCAATTTTTCGGCTCTGGCTCATGCATCAGTTTTTTGCCACCCCTAATTGGCGTATTGCTTCAGATAAACTAATTGTAGCGAGACAGGTGAATCATCCCCCCACAGGGGATGCTACCCTAAGGGTAACTGGCGAGTCTCAATTCCTAACCTCGGAAGAGACCCAGTGAATGTTCCATCAATTGATAGGATAGTCTTGTGGTTGCCACTCCTGAAAAAGTCCAATCAATACCCACATCTAACCCAGAAGGCGGCGATCGCGTTGCCGTTTTACTCATGGGTTATGGGGAAGTCGAAAGTTACGAAGACTTTGCCAACTATAATGAGCAAGCCTTAAACTTATTAACCGCTAAGTTCGCACCTGTACCTACTTGGGTGTATCCCCCCTTAGCCAAACTGTTAGCCGTTTTCGATTTCCATGAGTGGGGACATCAGCACAATAACTTCATCTCCCCCCACAACCAAATTTTTGAGCAGCAACGAGCCGGAATCGAACAACACCTGCAAGAAAAATGGGGCGATCGCGTCCAAGTCTTTAAGGCGTTTAACTTCTGCGCTCCGTTTTTACCGGAACAGGTGCTGGAGCAGATTAAAGCTCAAGGCTTTGATAAACTGCTGATTTATCCCCTCCTCGTCGTTGATTCTATCTTCACCAGTGGCATTGCTGTCGAACAGGTGAATAATGCCTTAGTCAAGTTGACAGAGGGCGACGAACATTGGCTCAACGGACAACGGTATATCCCATCGTTTTACAACGAACCCGCCTACATTGACTTAATGGCGCAGATGGTAGAGGAAAAAATCGCGGCTGATTTAGCCAGCGCCTACTTACCCTCTCAAATTGGCATTGTCCTGATGAACCATGGTTGTCCCCATGAGGCAAAGGGGTTTACCTCTGGCATCATGGAAAGTGAGGCATTGTATGAACGGGTACGGGAAAAGCTAATTTATAAGTATCCGTTAATTTCAGTGGGTTGGCTGAATCACCAAACCCCTCTGATTAAGTGGACACAGCCCAATACTGAGTTAGCGGCGAAGAATCTGATTGATTTAGGGGCAAAAGCGATCGTATTTATGCCGATTGGCTTTGCCACAGAAAATCATGAAACCTTGCTGGATGTTCATCACATCATTCACGCTTTAGAGCATCGTAACTCTGATGTGACCTATGTGCAGATGCCCTGTGTTAATGATCATCCTGACTTTTTAACCATGGCAGCAGATTGGGCAAATCCTCAGATTGAAGCGCTTTTAAGCGAAACTGCGATCGCGGTTAATCCGGAATCAGCTTCCAGTCATCATCATCACCATCATCACCACCACTAAATTATGTAGAGACGCGCCATGGCGCGTCTCTACATAAATGATGTGTCCTAACCGCTATGGCGGTTGCTATATCATGGTCATTACTGGGATTAACTGATGTCCTAACGTGTCTGCGTAGTGCGATAAGTCTTAGCAGATCATCGTTTTGCTCAGTGAACACGAAAATCAGTGAGATCTTAAGCAGGAACATCAAGGTAGAGGCAGAAAATCAATTCGATCCTGATACTCATCCTCAAATGACGCATCAGCAATGAGGATCAACTCTGCAAGATTCTCACCCACACTCAGTTTGGCATTCAAAATCAAGATTCCTGGGATATGACGCCCCTGAGCAAGGTGATCGTTTAGGTGAACAGGCATGGATTTGCGATTGTTCGTGACCAAAATGAAACTATGCTCCTCACACCAGGATAAAATCTCTGGGTCAAGTGTTCCCCTTGGTGGTGCGGTCAGTTCACCCACTGCGAGCACAAACAAATCTGGCTTCAATCGCCGCAGTTGGGTTGTATAGGTTGGAGCAACATTTTCATCCATAAGATACTTGAGGGCCATTTTTTTGCCTCATTGCCTCTCTTTCAGCCCTTAATTTGCGTAGTTTTTCTGCAACTGGGGGAGGATTGCGTCGCTGTTCTTCTCGCATTCGTTCAGCCCACTCCAACCAGTCCGTCATATAGGTATCAACGGCTTCTTTGTGTTGCAGGTAATACAGAATCGTGGCATATACTTGTTCCAGGGTTAGGGACGGATAGGTATTGGCAATTTCCTCTGGTGTGCGGACACGAAAGAGGTAGTCAAACAGAATTGTTTCAATGCCGATTCGCGTCCCTTTGAGCCGAATGTCATCGGGAGCTAAAACGTTGAAATAGTCTTCGATTTGCATAATCTAGCCTCCCTAGCTACATTGGGAATTTTGGACTTACGCAGCCACACCCCATATCGAGGGAAAGGTGCGTTACGCTACGCTAACACACCCTACAGATAGAGCTTTTGCGTAAATCCTAAAAACTATGATTTGTCATTTTCTCATCGGTTCTCCCAGTTCCGGTAAGTCTACCCTAGCTGCCAAATTAACTCAACTCGAACCCAAAGCCGTAATTGTGTCCACAGACGCGATCCGGGCGCAGCTATTTGGGGATGAGAACATCCAAGGGGATTGGTCACTGATTGAAACGC
Source organism: Coleofasciculus sp. E1-EBD-02 (assembly GCF_040218245.1). Taxonomy (NCBI): domain Bacteria; kingdom Bacillati; phylum Cyanobacteriota; class Cyanophyceae; order Coleofasciculales; family Coleofasciculaceae; genus Coleofasciculus; species Coleofasciculus sp. E1-EBD-02. Next base: position 5,148 of record NZ_JAVJQN010000125.1, read on the forward strand.
AAGTGTTGCAGCAAATTCATCGATCCATTGCCGATGGCAACCCGGTGATTTATGATGCCACCAATGCTAAACCCGAATGGCGGCGATCGCTGTTGCCTAAGATATCTGGTGAAACCGTGCGCTGGGTAGCTTGGTATCTTACCACTCCCTTAGAAACTTGCAAAGCTTGGAACCGACAGCGCCAACGCCAAGTTCCTGATGAGGTGATTGAGGAGTTCTATCGCGCATTACGAGATCATCCGCCTCAAACCAACGAGGGATTTTTAGCCGTAAATTCGGTCAATATCGCGGATACAGAATTGGAGATCTCGTCAATGTTCAACCGTTTTGATCAACCAATCAATCGGTAGAGACGTTGCATGCAACGTCTCTACATATCTATGTAATCTAAAGATAGGTAGGATTAAAGGGATTCATCGTTTAATAGGATGACTGACGAACATAAGGCTGACGTACCATCGGCTGATTCTCAGCAGGTGCAAAAACCAACGGAAGGGACACCCTCAGAGTCGGTTGATAACTCCTGGACGAACCGCATGGCTGGACTCTGGACTACAGCAACTGATCGCTTGCAGAAACTCCTTCCCACCGAACAAGTCACACAAACGGTGATTGACTGGTTTAGTGTTAATGAGGCGCAAGTCGCTGAGATTTTGGCGTCGGTACGGAAAGAACTCCCTACAACCCAAGCGCTGCTGATTGGTAAGCCTCAATCAGGGAAAAGTTCTATTGTGCGGGGATTGACAGGGGTTTCGGCGGAGATTGTGGGTCAGGGATTTCGTCCCCATACGCAATATACTGAGCGTTATGCCTATCCCTCGAATGACCTACCCTTGCTGATTTTTACCGATACTGTGGGTTTAGGTGATGTTAACCAAGAAACGCCGATCATTATTCAGGAATTGGCGGGCGAATTGGAACAGGATAGTAATCGTGCCAGAATCCTGATTTTGACGGTGAAAATTAATGACTTTGCTACGGATACGTTGCGACAGGTGGCTGAACAGTTACAAGAGAAATATCCCCAGATTCCCTGTTTGCTAGCTGTAACTTGTTTACATGAACTTTATCCGACTGATGTCGTTGATCATCCTGCTTATCCGCCAGACTATGAAGAGTTGAATCGCGCCTTTGCAGGGATTCAGCAGGCTTTTAAGGGACTTTATAATCGGGCGGTTCTAATTGATTTTACCCTAGAAGAAGATGAATATAATCCCGTATTTTATGGCTTAGAGGCACTCAGCGACGCCTTAGCCGAGTTGTTACCGGAAGCCGAATCCAGGGCGATTTCGCAATTATTGGAAGAAAAAGATGCGGGTCAGCAACTGGGGAATCTCTATCGGGATGTCGGGCGACGTTATATTTTAGCCTTTTCGATTATGGCAGCAACCCTGGCGGCTGTACCGTTACCTTTTGCTACAATGCCCGTTTTAACCGCGCTACAAGTCTCACTGGTTGGGTTGTTGGGGAAATTATATGGACAGACGCTGACGCCTTCTCAAGCTGGGGGAGTTGTGAGTGCGATCGCGGGAGGATTTGTGGCGCAGGCGGTGGGACGAGAGTTAATCAAATTTTTACCTGGTTTAGGGAGTGCGATCGCGGCGTCTTGGGCGGCGGCGTATACGTGGGCGTTGGGTGAAGGGGCTTGTGTTTATTTTGGGGATTTAATGGGCGGGAAAAAACCCGATCCTCAGAAGATTCAATCGGTGATGCAAGAAGCGTTTCAGTCGGCTAAAGAACGATTTAAGGGTATAAAGTAAACCTGAAAACCAGCCTGGAGTTCAAACTCTGGGCTAATAGCCCAAGTCCATTAAAATGGACTAAAATTCTTATCCAGTCGTCTTTAGACGACTTTAGCTTTCAGCCTTGGGTTTCAACCCAAGGCTTGGGCTGAAAACCAGCCCAGAGTTCAAACTCCGGGCTAATAGCCCAAGTCCATTAAAATGGACTAAAATTCTTATTCAGTCGTCTTTAGACGACTTTAGCTTTCAGCCTTGGGTTGAAACCCAAGGCGATTGGTGAGACTAAAGAACTAAAGAACGATTTAAGGGTATAAAGTAAACCTGAAAACCAGCCTGGAGTTCAAACTCCGGGCTAATAGCCCAAGTCCATTAAAATGGACTAAAATTCTTATCCAGTCGTCTTTAGACGACTTTAGCTTTCAGCCTTGGGTTTAAACCCAAGGCGATTGGTGAGACTAAAGAACGATTTAAGGGTATAAAGTAAACCTGAAAACCAGCCCGGAGTTCAAACTCCGGGCTAATAGCCCAAGTCCATTAAAATGGACTAAAATTCTTATCCAGTCGTCTTTAGACGACTTTAGCTTTCAGCCTTGGGTTTAAACCCAAGGCGGTTGGTGAGACTGTGGTCAAAGTATAGCAACCGCCATAACGGTTAGGACACATCATTTATGTAGAGACGTTGCATGCAACGTCTCTACAATGGTGCCGAAAGTACTAATCGATGTGTCTACTGCTATAATTGCCAGCCGTGCTAACCCAACATTCATTCTCGCAGGTAAGATAAGGAAACATATTGATCAAGGGTATTCAGATGGCAACCATCACACTTGAGCTTACGCCAGAACTCGAACAACAGTTACGGGATGAGGCTGCCCAACAAGGTCTTGATCCCAATCATTACATTGTAAATGCTCTGAAAGAACACTTGCGACCCGTTCAGCGTACTGCTTCCCGCCTGTCAAAGGCTGAAGCTGACTTATTGCAAAACATTAATCTGGGTTTACCACCACAAAGATGGGAACAGTATCATACCCTGCTGGCTAAACGCCGTGCTGAAATCTTAACACCTGAGGAACAGGCAACATTAATTGAGATCTCCGACCAAATTGAACAAGCCAATGCTCGTCGAATTCAGTATTTAGTTGAACTGGCAAGTTTACGAAACACCTCATTGGAGACACTCATGCAGGAATTAGGCATTAAAGCCCCTGCATAAGTCTGAACCAAAGTTAACAGCGAAACAGAAGGAAGCTGTTGCTCGTCGTGCTGGTGGATGTTGCGAGTACTGTCGCAGTCAGGCTCGTTTTTCACCCGATCCCTTTTCTATTGAACATATTACACCTCGTTCAAAAGGTGGAACCGATGAGAATGACAATCTAGCTTTGGCTTGCCAAGGATGCAACAACCGTAAGTACACGCATATTGAGGCACGCGATCCTGTGAGTGGAAATTTAGTATCGTTGTATCACCCTCGCCGCGAGAGGTGGGCAGACCAGTTTAGCTGGAATGAAGACTTTACAATAGTGATTGGTTTGACTCCAACTGGACGTGCAACTGTGGAGCGGTTGCAGCTTAATCGTGAGGGCGTGGTTAATTTGCGGCGAGTGCTACGCACAATTGGTCAGCATCCTCCAATAGATTCTGATCAGGTTTAATACTTTTTAACGCTGTCACCGATTCGTCAAAAGGTGGCTCGAAAATGCTGATCAGTGTAATCATAGTGGAATAAGTGGGAACACTTACTTTAAGTTGAAAATAACATAGACATTCCGCAATCAGGTACATTGTGTCAGTACGAACAGAAATGCTACTTAGCCTCAGACAGGAAGTTCTTGGTCCAAGAGAATCCTGCTTTGAGGTGTTGCCAAATAGCCAAGATCCCCGTAATGAATTCATCACAGGCGTCCTTATTCCCAAAGATGCGAGTGATGAGGAGGCAAAGGAAATTGAGGGTGAGGCTGAGACTTTAGGGACTGGGATAGACGAGTATAGCGACGATGATTCAGATGAAGAAGCGCCAGTTGCTGCGGCAGCACCAGTTTTAGATCCCAAAACTCAGCCGCGATCGCTGGGTATTTCCTTTTTTGCCAGTGCGACAAGTAAGGTTGAGCCACAGATGGCGATCTGTGCAACTTGGGCGCGGTATCAAGAGGAAAGAGATCCGCAGGGCAAGCAAGTATTCAGGCGAATTCCCCAATGCTACATTACACCTGAACCGATTCCGGTCACTGAGAACCGAATAATCGGTGTAACAGATCAAGTTAACATCAGTCTTCGGTGTGTACCCCGTCCTCATAATACCTACAAGGTATCGATTTACCTAGTCAATGAAACTTCCCTAATCGATCCACTCGAAGAGTCGGGAAAGAGACGCTTTCAGACGAGTGACATGATTTTTCAGCCTCAGATTCGGGTTGTTTGTGGGCATAATACAGAGCTTTTGCCCTTTGATAGTTTTCAGCCTTGTGAAGAAAAACCTGAGCCTGGAAGTCTTGAGGAAGAGGATGAGTCATTAGCACTGATATACCAAGACTATCAAGCTTACGCTCGCGGTCACTTGTGCGCGGCTGTCTGGAAGGAAATCGATCCTGAGCGCCCTTGCCAGGGAGAAAACCCTTTAAAGTGGAGCGACGGGGAAGTTGTCGAATCCCAGTACGGAAAAGGGCAATGGCAGAAGTTTGTTTTGCCTGACTGTCGGACAGAATATGTACCCTCATGCCCAGTGCAATCCCCTGAAATTGATTGGGATTCAAAAGAAATGGGGCAAGCTCCCGATCTTAGTACGGCTAAACTAGCAGAAAATTGGAATCCAACGGCAATGCGTGAAGCACTGCAACCGCTTGTCGATGGGTACGGAGCTTGGATAAATACACAAAACGATAAAGTTAGTGAGTTAGATTCCAGATATAATCGAGCCGCGAATCGGCACTTAGCCATCTGCCGTCAAGCATGGCAACGAATGCAGGAAGCAATAGATTTGATTGCTCAGAATGAAGAGGTTAGATTGGCGTTTGGCTTTGCCAATAAAGCAATTGACTTGCAAGCATCTTGGAGAAGACGAGGGCAGGACTTTAAATGGCGACCTTTCCAATTAGCGTTCATCTTGATCAATATACCTGCGATCGCTAATCCTCTGCACCCCGATCGCAGGACTTGCGACTTACTGGCGTTTGCCACTGGTGGTGGTAAGACTGAAGCCTATCTGGGTCTAGCGGCTTTCACAATGGGATTAAGACGGTTACGCTCCCACAAGGATTCTCACGGCGATCGCACTGGACATGGCGTTAGTGTTATTTCTCGGTATACGCTGAGACTCTTGACGATTCAACAGTTCCGTCGTGCTTTGGGGTTGATCGTTGCCTGTGAAGTGTTGCGAGTAGAAAACTTGGGAAGCGGACATCCTATTGGCTGGCGACCTAAAGATTATAACTTGAAAGAGAATAATATTTGGGGAACTACTCGCTTCTCGGCGGGTTTATGGATCGGGGGCAGCGTTACACCCAACAGTTTGAAAGGATTTCCACATCTTAAGAAAACTGGTGCTATTGATGCACTGCAAGGTAAAAAAGCAGAGGGGGAACCCGCTCAGATTCTTAATTGCCCCTGTTGTGGTTCAATTCTAGCTATTCCCAAAGATGGGTTGAGTGGAAAACGAGAACCCTATACGCTCTCTTTGGTGATGAAAGGAGACGTGAACTTAAAGAGGCTTTCTAACCAAGTTATCCCCTTAAATGAGATGACGTCAGCTCCTACTTTTTCTGTTGATCACAGCAGCCTGGCTGATAACTACATAACACTCTCCATAACTTTTTCCATTAAGCCATGGATGAGGATTTCAGCCAGAAATTTAGATGATTGGTGGAGCAATCAGGTTCAATCTTCCTTAAATCCTGCAAGATTAGTGCCATTTAGGATCAGCCGACCAGGATATTTTAAAAAAGTTTATAAAGGTAGTAGGGGTGCAGACAATATTGAAAACTTTGAGATATACTGTCCTAATCCCAAATGTTATATAAATACAGATAAAATCTGGAACGAAAAAATACCACTACGGTTTAATCAAAAATGTATTGGCTCCTTGGATACACCAGACAACTTTGCTTGGGAAAAGCCACTAGAAGCCTTTAAACAAAACTCAAACTCTTTAAGGATACCGATTTCCGCCTTTACAGTTGATAATCAAATCTATTCCCGTATCCCCTCTTTGTTAGTAGCTACAGTCGATAAATTTGCTCGGTTAGCATTTGAGCCAAGAGCGGGATCGCTTTTTGGAAATATTAATCACTATCATAGCAGAACAGGCTATTACCGTGATAATGCTGGAACTGACGCTCTTTCTCCAAAAACTCATATTAAAAGAGTCAATCCACTCTCACCACCTGATCTTATCCTACAAGATGAGCTTCATTTAATTGAAGGTCCGCTGGGAAGTATGGTTGGTCTTTATGAGACGGCTGTTGATACGCTATGCGAACAACTCCATCAAGGCAGAACCGTCAGTCCCAAATATATTGCTTCTACTGCAACAGTGCGACAGTCTCAATCGCAAGTGCAATGCCTATTTGACCGTACTGTTTTTCAATTTCCACCTCCTAGCTTATCAGCAGCCGATAGTTTCTTTGCCCGAACATCAGCGAATGTTCACCCAGTAGATACAGATACCAACAATCAACATCCTAGTGGTCGCTTATATGTTGCTATTTGCGCTCCTGGCAAAGGCGCTCAAACTCCTATTATTCGGCTATATTCATCGATGCTTCAAAGTATTGGTGAACTTAGACAAGAAAGATTTACTGATAGTGATTGTGACCCATTTTGGACATTAGTTGGGTATTTCAACGCGATTCGAGAACTCGCTGGAGCCTTAACTCTGTATCGCCAAGATATTCCTGAACGACTGAGATATATGGCAAAGGATAGAGGAGTTACTGAAAGAGAGTTAGGCGAAGAAATTGAACTATCTAGCCGTAAAGATTCTACAGAGCTACCGGGACTATTAACTAGCCTTTCACAAGAACTACCGGAAGCAAAAGATATTGTTTTGAGTACCTCAATGTTTGGTACAGGTGTTGATATTGACCGTTTGGGGTTGATGATTGTTAATGGTCAACCCAAAACAACTTCATCCTATATTCAAGCTACAGGTCGTGTGGGTCGTAGACAAGGTGGCTTAGTGATTACCTTCTTTAGAGCGAGTCGCCCCAGAGACTTAGATCACTATGAATTTTTTACTGGATATCATCGGGCGATTTACCGCTATGTAGAACCCATCACCGTTACTCCCTTTGCCGCTAGAGCAAGAGAGCGCGGAATGGGACCAGTAGCAGTAGCATTACTGCGACAAGCCAAAGAAATTCAGGCTGTGCCGATTTCACCAGAATGGGCAGCAAAAGTGAATGCTCCATTTATGGAAAATGTTCGTAACTCGGCGCGGGAATTACAAGTCATTAACGAAGTTATTAATAGGCGATCGCAAATTCAACTGGAAATTCGCCGCCCCCCAGAAGACCAAGTTGATCGTGAGGTGCGAGGTGGGTTTGATCGCTGGCAAACCGTGGCAGAAAATGAGAGTAATTTAGCCTATGAAGAGTATGCTATTGATAAAGATCCAACAACACCAGTTGTTTTGGGGGATGAGCAGCATCAAGAAAGAAACTTTGCAGTTGTTTATCGTAATGCTCCACAATCCTTGCGCGAGGTAGAAGGCATGACTCGCTTCGGTAAGCAAACTTCAGGAAATCAACAGGATTAAGTTATGGCAACTAAAGGTCAGTCTCTACGTCCTTCCCAGTACATTACTACGTTCGGAGCAAGCAGCGTTCTAGAAACCCCAGAGGGTCCCGTTGTTATTGCCGCTCCCCGCTACTCAGGGTTATTTGAAAATACTCATCCAGATGCTTATGAAATCCGAGATCTGCGACTTTCACAAACTCTACTGAACAACAAAAAAATTTTTCGGATTCCCTCTAATGCGGAATTGGGAGTACCAGAGAACCGAGTGGTACATCACGCTTACTATTTTCCAAGATGGTCACTCTGCCCTACTCATGGCGTTCTCTACAGATACCAACCTAAGTCTTTAACTGGTTGTCCTAGATGTCAGCCAGTAAGTAAATGGGGAGAGGTATGGGCTAAGTCTCGTGAAGAGGCGGTGCGCTTTGTTTTGGCTTGTTCTCAAGGGCATCTAGATGAAGTTCCTTGGCGCTTCATGATCAAACATAAATCAAGATGCAGCAAACCTGATTATTTGTTGTGGAAAGGTGGTGGAGGAGCAATCCGGAATGTTACGATTGAATGTCCTGAATGCCGTGAAAACATTAATTTTGGTCGGGCTTATTCTAGAAAATTCCCTTGTTCTGGATGTTTCCCTGAAGAAAACAATCGACGGGAAGATTGTAGTAGACCTGCAAAGATAATTCAGCGCGGTGCGGCTAATTTACGAGTGGCTGAAGTTAGATCGGCGCTGACAATTCCTCCATTAGATACAGCCCTACACCGTTTGCTTCAGAGTCGTGCCGTAATAGATGTCCTTGTCGCTGTACCTGTAGCTTCTAAAGACCTGTTAGTTCAACTCTTGGATAACTTAGTGAGAGGACACCGACTTGATCCGACTGTTGCCGCGACGATTAAGCAGTACGATGAAACTGAAATACTGGAGGCGATTGATGATATTTTAGGCGAAATCACCAGTCCTAGAGAATTGACCGAAGCAACATTAAGGCAAGATGAGTTCCTAAGTTTACGCAATGCTGCCAGTGATGGTGCGCCACCCCAAAGAGCTGATAAACCAGGAGGACCCAATCAGTTCGAGGTGTACAAAGAGAATGTTAAAAGGTTTAGGTTAAACTCAGGTAGGACTTTAAGGGTAACACCTCTGAGTCGATTACGAGTAGTCATGGTACAAATCGGCTACACTCGCCCGATAGATACAGGTAACGAAGACAATCAACCCAGAATTGTCCCGGTTGAGTATCTTCCAGCCAATGAAAGTATTGCTTGGCATCCGGGGGTTGAATTATTTGGTGAGGGAATTTTCCTCGATTTTGTATCTGATACTGAACCCAGAGGTGTTTCGGAACATTTTTCTTTACACGGAGACGCTTATAATCCCTGGCTAGCTGCCTATAACTCATCAGATGGCTACCGAAAAATTAAGGCTATGCCAGGAACGAAAGAAGACTATCTGCATCCTGTCTTTGTCTGGTGGCATACACTTTCTCACCGTTTAATTACAGCTCTTTCAGTGGACTCTGGTTATTCTTCAGCAGCAATTCGCGAACGAGTGTATAGTTGTACGATAAACGATAAGACAGTGGGAGGCTTACTACTTTACACAGCACAATCAGGTGGTGATGGTACGCTGGGAGGGCTAATTGGTCTCGTTCCTCATTTTGAACGTATTCTCAAGTCTGCCCTTCGCCGTATAGATGCTTGTTCTAATGACCCAATTTGTATTGAAGAAGAATTTGGAGAAGACAAAGTGAATGGTGCGGCTTGCTACGCTTGCCAGCTAATCTCAGAAACGTCCTGTGAACACAGAAATACTTTACTCGATAGACGTTTATTACTAGAAAACCTACCATGACAGTTCAAACAGTTGTTACAGGACTAGCGTGGATGGGAATAGGCGTTCGCTCTGTTAAATCAGCCTTAAAAGATATTCTGATAAATGCAGAACATGAGGTTTTACTATGCGCTTATTCTGTGACTGGTGGTGCTGATTCAATACTTGAAGAGTTGGAAGACTGCCTGAAGCGTGGACTCCAATTTAAGGCAGTTATAAACCGCTTTAATAAGCAGCCTCCAGAAATTCAAAACTATTTGCTAAACCTAGTGAAAGTCTACCCCTATTGTGAGCTTTATGACTTTAATGATCCAGTTGAAGAATTACATTCAAAACTAATTGTGGTTGACCGCTCAGTTGCTTTAGTTGGTTCAGCCAACTTAAGTATGCGTGGCATGAAGCAGAACTATGAACTAGGAATTATTATCCGTGGTGAAGAAGTTGGCACTATATCTAAGTGCTTTGATAGTCTTCTTACCCTTCCAACCGTTTTACCTGTAATTGGTAATGGTGAGGATAAACTGATCTAAAGACTTGCATAGTATGCTTGTACTTGCTCAACGATAGGACGTGCGATCGCTTCTGCCAAAAGAGGCGGCACAGAATTACCCACTAGCTCGAACATCCTGGTCATTGGTGCATAAAATACAAAATCATCAGGAAAACTTTGGAGTCTTGCAGCCTCTCTAACAGAAATACTTCTAACCTGAGTTGGATGAATATAAGCTAAGCAGTCTTTTCTCATGTGAGCCGTTAATGTCCATGACGGTTCATCCGATTTCAAACGCTTATACTTATCCTCAAAAATGTCATCTCTATAACGTCTAAGATCTTCAGGTAAATCCATATATTTTCCTCCTTGGGGTAGCATTTCAAATATAGCTAGATCTTTTTCATTATGAGCGCGGCATATATGATTCATAATACCTTCTCCCTCTTTTTTTTTACTCCTCATTTTCTGTTGATAGTCTGACTGAGGCGGCTTAAGATATGCTTTTTCACAATCTTTCTGCTTGGGACCACTCATTTTTTTTCTCAATGGCATAGATATAGGCTTCAGCTCTGGTAAGTCTCCAATAGCATCTCCAACTGAAACTGGCGTCAACGTACTATCAGGCTCAGGAAACTCAAAACTTAAGTTAGTGTCTTTGCGTCTACCAACAATAAATAAACGCTTTCTAACTTGAGGAACACCATAATCAGAAGCGAGTAATATTTTGGATTGAACTTCATAGCCCGGATAATCATGCTGGTGAGCAGGTAATCCTGATTCTAGTTCTCCAATTAGAGTAGAAAATATAGTGTTACTTTTGAGAGTATTAACATTTTCTATGGCAAAAAAAAAGGGCTTGTAATAACTCAAAAAATTAATAAAATACTTGTACAAAAAATTCCTGTTATCAGTTTGAATTTTCCTGCCTAGAGATTTCATTTTTCCCATGCCAACGACTGAAAAAACTTGGCAAGGTGGTCCGCCAATTAAAATATCAACCTCACACGGCTTGATCGGTAGTTCAAATAAATCAATATCTCTAATATCTTGCCAACAAAAGTTCAACTGATTCAGCTTAGTTTTAGGAAAATTTTCGTGATGGGTTTTGATGGCATGGGGATTATTATCAATCCCTCCCAAAATCTTACAGCCAGCTTGTTGAAAACCTAAACTCATCCCACCAGCACCACAAAATAAATCGAGTACCGTAGGGGCTTTTCTTTTTGACTGATTTCGCTTAGGCATTTATATTGGGTAATACTGTTCAACAAACAGGCTTACTATCCTAACACATCTTAGATTATTTGTAACTATCGAAGTGCAATTTTTTTATAAACCCTTACGCGGAAAGACAATTCAGAAACGATAAAGCTTGAGCAATAGAAACAGCCACTCTATACGCCATTGGCGGGGGAACAGCATTACCAATTTGACCCAAGGCTTTATAAACAGCGCCATGAAATGACCAGGATTCAGGAAAACCTTGTAAAATTACACAGTCGGGTACAGATAAACGAAAGTGACCATTATCTGGCACAAATAAACGCGCCTGTTCTCGATTTGAAGCGACTCCATTGGGCCAAATTTGCAGTTTTTGCCAATTTTTTTGCGCGGAAACACTACTTAATACGGATGCGGCGGCGTATACGTGGGCGTTGGGTGAGGGGGCTTGTGTTTATTTTGGGGATTTAATGGGCGGGAAAAAACCCGATCCTCAGAAGATTCAATCGGTGATGCAAGAAGCGTTTCAGTCGGCTAAAGAACGATTTAAGGGTATAAAGTAAACCCGAAAACCAGCCCGGAGTTCAAACTCTGGGCTAATAGCCCAAGTCCATTAAAATGGACTAAAATTCTTATCCAGTCGTCTTTAGACGACTTTAGCTTTCAGCCTTGGGTTTAAACCCAAGGCGGTTGGTGAGACTAAGCTGTTCGGCAGATAAAGCTTAATGTCAATAATGGCGCAATCCTTGTAGTGCGAGCATCTTGCTCGCTACTAATACCCAATTTAAATGCATAACAGCTTATTGTCAAATAAAAATTTAGTTACTGTTTTTGAGCGCATTTTTGAGCAAGGATGCGCCATACTGTTGTAAGAATTCATTGGCTTTATAGATACCACCTGTAACTTTTAAAGGAGTCGGATTCTCGGTTTTCCGTAACTTTTCTGAGGGATAAGCAATGGGGTAGGAAAGTTGAGTGATATTATTACTGCCTTGGTAAGGACGAGTGATCATATACCACCATTGCCCTTGTTTGATTTCCCGATGTAGAACGTAGCAACCCGGATGCCATTGATACCCTTGCTCTTGCCCTAGCCAGACACCACGCACATCAACAGGGTCATAAACTTCAAAGACAGGTTCATTCTTCTTCTGTTGGGGTGTTTGGAGTCTCTGTTCCTTCTGTTGCTTTTCTGTAATTTGGGTAGGCTTGTTTGTAGAAGTCATCGGCTTCTTGTTCCCCCTCTCGGTGTGCTGCTTCTCGAATTTTAGGATCAGGATCGGATACTCGTTCCCACCAAGAACGTTTGTCTGAATTCATTGTCCTTTACTGTTAATTGTCAATCCTATCACACAAGACGCGATCGCACGGTGCTAAATAGGGTTTTGTCGTCTGGCTTCAGGTGAATAAGTCGGATGTCGAAGGTGCATTCATCTTGCAGTTGCTGAATCAGGCGTTGTTGCAAATACCCATAGTTACAACGCGCCAACATCAGGCAAAACTGTCCCTGACAGGCTTCCATTGCCCAGGCTAATTCATCTAAAGACTCCTGATTGGCTAGAGTAAAATCGTTCAAGTCTTCACTCCTACATCATTTATTTATTGTAGTGAGTTCAGGGAAAAAGGAGCAAAAAATCTGACCACTTATTCTCATTGAGGCTAACTATCCCTGAATTAGCCTGTGTGGATATCATGAATACTCAACTCACACGTTCCGAACTTAATACATTTGAACATATATTATCCCCTGACGGCACAGCCCAAGACGCGATCGCGCTTCTCAAAGACCATAATGGTGATATTGAGGTAAATTTGAGGTTAATATAAGCACGCATTGAGTATATTGTCCATATACCTAAGATTACAAATTGTGACTTTAGAAAAATGCTACAATCTTTACTGATTAAGGCTTTCCGCTAATTTCCTAGTCCACCTATGAGCTGTGCCACGCCACTAGATTTACCTAAGTTTGGCGTAGCGCATTCACTCGGATCTGTTCTCCAACCTCGTGCTAACGGCTCAACAGGCGCTAAACGGCAATGTCATCGAATCATTTAGACCACTACTACAGAATACTGGGACTCGAACCCGGTGCTTCCCTAGAAGACGTGAACCAAGCCTACAAAGACTTGGCATTTATTTGGCACCCGGATCGCGTCCCCGAGGACAATCAGCGCTTGCGCCAGAAAGCTGAAGCCAAACTCAAGGAAATTAACCAAGCGCGAGACGAACTGCGATCGCAAAAACCCAAAACCCCCAAACCTCCATCCTCACCGCCGCGCAAATCGGCGTCTAATACCTATTATTACCGTGCGCGATCGCCCCGACGAGAACCCACTCAATCGCGGCGTTACTATCAATCCAGAGAACCGCAGCAACCGCCCTCCTCATCCAGGAACTACTACCAACCCAGAGAACCTAAGCAATCCCAGCGCCCGCGATCGCAGCCTGATCTCAGTGGCGCTAATTTTCAGGGGGTTGATCTGAAAGAAAAAGACTTATCTGGACGTAATCTTAGTAATGCCAATCTCAGTCAAGCTAACCTGACGGATGCTTTTTTACATAAGGTGAATCTCAGTGGCGCGAATTTAGAAGGAGCAAATCTGTTTCGCGCTAACTTATTTCAAGCCTGTTTAGTTCAGGCAAATTTACGGGATGCGAATTTAATTGGTGCGGATTTAAGTGGGGCGGATTTGAGTGGTGCGGATTTGCGGGGCGCTAAAGTTGGAACAGGCGACCGATTGTTGGTTAAATTAACGGGAGCTATTTTATCGGGGACTATTTTACCCGATGGTAGAATTCATGAGTAATCAGACTGAATAAAATTTGTTTGAGTTCGTCAACATAAGTTGTGAGGATGATCATGGATTTTCTCCCAAAGTCAACACTCCTGAAGCCATATCCACTACTAACTGCCGATTTCTTAACCACTTACGACCCAGCAAAATATCTGTAACTCCGATAGCTGCATGAACAGGAATATCAAACTCTTGTTTGTCTATGCGAACTTTCCCTAAATAGATGTCAAACTTATCAAAGCGGCGTGCTGTCTGCATTGACTGGTTTGTAACATAAAGCCAACCTAGCTCATCTACATCCTGCTTATCAATTGCCAGCCACTCGGAAAAGCCTGTGTCTAAAATAGCATCGATCTCGAATTCTAATCCTTCAGCCGCAATGATCTCGATTGGAAAAATCAACTCCTCATTATCTCCAAATTTCCCCTCAATCATATTGTGCCGAATACTCCAGTTTTATTCACCTTAAACATAAAGGTTTGGGTGTGAGGATAAGTTTGAAGCACCTTTTGCAGGAGTGTAATCTCATCGAAGTCTAGAATATAGGTTTCACTATTTGGCTCAATCACGACATACCCATTGTTATACTTACTAAAGAGTTCCGGCTTTAAGCGGTCAAAAATTAATTGACAACGCTGATACAATTCTTCCTTTTCAGCTTGCCACTGGGCTATTTTTTCCGGAGACCATTGAATCTCAGAAAATACTCTGCCTCGACGATGTACTGTAGGATTGGATTTTGATTGAGCCATTGTTGTTTATCCTGCTTCTAATACTGGATAATTTTATCTCAATTTTATCTCTAAATTGCTGAATTGACTCCACTGTACGGGTGTATCTCGATCCGTTATGTTGGAAAGAAATACATCCGGCGCTTGTCGAGGCGGGTTGACACACCTACCAAGAATGTTGCTGACTTCAGCGTTTGTAGTCAGTGTCTGACTTTAAGGCGAAGACAGCGCCACGACGAACTCCTCCAGAATCTGCCCAGATAGGTTAACCTGTATGCTAGAAGACGGTTCCCCGTACCCACACCTTGAACAGTTAACAATCCTCTGACTGTCAATGTTCGGGTTTTGTCAATCCTTTATCAGGAAGGAGTAGGAAGTTATCTGAATAGTTTAATTTTAAATGACATATTGGACGTATTTTCAGCCGCCTTTCCCGGCGTATCTATCGGGAGAACGATTTCCAATTGTGAAAACAGAATCCTATTATAGAAAAAGCCTTGGTAACGAAAATTTAGAATTTTACTGGGCGAAGCGTTCGCGGCGAAAATTTAGCCGTAGAACCGAAAAATATGGGCGCGAAGGTTTCTTCGCCCCTACGAATGTATAAATGTATGACTGTATAACTTTTACAAACCAGGGTTTACTATGACTAAGGCATCATCACCAACATCTAGAGGCGTTAACCGACGCGGGGAAACCGATTGGCGACTTTTCCGGAGATTAGTTCCTTACGCGCTGACTAAAAAACGCTTGCTGATCACAGCGATTATTTTACTCGTTCCCGTATCCATTCTGGGTGCGATTCAACCCTTAATTATTGGGCAAGCTGTTTCCTTGATTCGTCAAGAAGAAACGTGGTGGTTTCTGGATAATCGTTCTTTATCAGAAGGCATCAATATCCTGGCGACTCTGTTATTACTGAGTATTATTATCCGATTAGTCTGTAGCGTTTTCCAGAAATTCTTGGAAGAAAAATTAGGTCAGCACATTACCGCCGGGATTCGCAATGATTTGTTTGACCATATTACCTCCCTGGCGGTGCGATTTTTTGACCGCACCCCGGTGGGAAAACTGATTACCCGGATCACCAGTGATGTGGAAGCATTAGGATTGGTCTTTTCTAGTGGTGCCATTGGCATTCTTAATGATATCTTCTCAATGCTGGTTATTGCCATTTTCATGTTTTCCCTACAATGGCAACTGGCGCTAATTCTGATATTAATGCTATTTCCCGTTACCGGGTTGATTGTCTACTTCCAGCAACAATATCGGAAAGCGAATTATATAGCCAGAGAAGAACTGTCCACACTCAACTCAATGCTGCAAGAAAATATCGCTGGGATTAATATTGTTCAACTATTTCGCCGGGAACAAGTAAATGCTGAGATGTTTCGGGCGGTGAACCAGCGCTATGTCGCGGAAGTTGATAAAACCATTTTTCACGATTCTGCTGTATCTGCCACATTAGAGTGGATTTCTTTGGTTGCGATCGCGGCGGTATTATGGTTAGGAGGCTGGTTAATTCTGCGAGATAATCTCAGTTTTGGTGTCTTATCTGCTTTTATTCTTTACGCCCAACGTTTATTTAATCCTCTGCGTCAGTTTGCTGACAAGTTTACCATGTTTCAAGCTGGATTTACCGCACTTGAACGGGTGAGTGATATTATGCATGAGCCGATTGAAATTCGTGATCCAGAGTTATCTCATGCGGCGTTAATTTCAGAACAGCAGAGGACAAATGGTAAGAGAGAAATAGCGGCGCATCGAGGTGAAATCCGCTTTGAACATGTCTGGTTTGCTTATAAAGATGATGACTATGTTCTCAAAGATTTAAACTTTACCATTCGCCCCGGAGAAAAAGTGGCGTTAGTTGGTCCCACAGGTGCGGGAAAGAGTTCGATTATTCGCTTGCTGTGTCGCCTCTATGAAGCGACAAAGGGACGCATTTTAGTGGATGGGGTTGATATTCGAGATTTGCCCCAAGCTGAATTACGGCGTCAGATGGCGGTTATTTTGCAAGAGGGGTTTTTGTTTGCTGGGGATGTTAAAAGTAATATTACCTTGGGCGAAGACTACTCGATTGAAGAAGTGAAAGCGGCGGCGGAAGCCACAAATGTGGCACAATTTATCGAAGAACTTCCTCAAGGCTATGATACCCAACTCCGGGAGAGGGGAACGAACCTTTCTGGGGGTCAAAAGCAGTTATTAGCATTTGCGCGGGCGGCGATTCGTGATCCGCAAATTTTGGTGTTAGATGAAGCGACGGCGAGTTTAGATGTGGGAACCGAAGCGTTAATTCAACAAGCCCTTGATCATTTATTGGAAAAACGCACGGCGATTATTATCGCCCACCGTCTCTCAACCATTCGCAATGTAGACCGAATTTTGGTGCTTAAGCGGGGTGAGTTGGTGGAATCCGGTTCTCATGAACAACTGTTGCAACAGAATGGTTTGTATGCGGCTTTGTATAAGTTGCAGATGTTGGGAAGTTAAGGTATTCGTCATTTGTCATTTGTCATTTGTCATTTGTCTCAAATCGAAACGACAAGAGGGCGGGTTTTGTTGATAAGTTATCGGTATACCCATCAATTAAACGGCTAAACCCGCCCCTACAATAAGATATAACTTTTACCTCCTGCCTTCTACCAGTTTCTTGCCCATGGCTATCGCTGATAAACCAAATTGTTTGCCTAGATTCGTTTGATTTGCCCAAGTTTTGGTAAATTGATTCCGTTTCGTTTTCTTGCTCATATTGACAAGGATGACTAAGTATGTATAAAACCCTAAAAAGAATCGGTGCGATCGCGTCGATTACCCTCCTCACTTTCGCCCTAGGATGTTCTCCTGATGAACAAAATCCTGAGACGATTGAAAGTCGCGATCGCACGTCTGGGGAAACGACTGAATCTCCTGCAACCAAGCCCATTTCAGCACCAACCTATTCGGTAGGTGAAGTCATTTCCATCAGCCAAAATAATCTCAATCTCCAATTTACTGTTAACAGCACCAGGGTGCATCCCGGAAAAGGCGTGATTCAACCCAATAAAGGAAATCAATGGGTGGTAGTCGATACAACAATTGTTAATCAAGGACAACAACCGCAAACCTTTTCCGTGGTTTCCTTTGACGTTATCGATGGCAACAATAATACTTATGAAGTGGCGCTTTTAGCCAGTGCATTGGAGGATATTGAGACGCCAACAGGTGAAATTAGTCCCGGCGATCAACGACAGGGACAGCTTGTGTTTGAAGTTCCCGAAGATACAACCAATTTGAAACTGTTATTTCAGCCGAATCCGATTGAGTGTGAAGAAAAAACAACAGCCGCCAAGGGGTTAGATTGTCAACCCATTGTTGTTAAACTATAACCAATCACTAATCACCCATCAACCCTATGGAAACCGCCAATCCGATATTCCGCCATCAAATCTCTGCTGATGTAATTGCCTTAGACAAACAGGGACGAGTTATTCTAGTTGCTGATGTCAGAGGTAGTCGTGTGGTTAAGCTTACCCTCTCTCAATTTACCTCCTACCTAAAAGCCACACAAACCGTTGTTCCATTCGCCATGCTAGTTGACCCGGAAACGATTCAAATTGTTCAATGGGATGGCGTCAATTGGTCAGAGGCGATCTGTTCCCTAAAAACAACAAATATAGTAAAATACTATGATCCAAGCTGCGACAATCAAACCATTGATGGAGATTATCTAGAAGCGTTAATTGAGTCTTGGCTGCGAGACTTAGCTTATCACTGGAAATCCGTCATACCGCCAGCAACTAACGAGTTAGCTGCTATTGGTTTGTTGCAGCAGCTAGAAGATGGAAGCACCAAAAGTGACGTGGAGATTGCGGGTGATACTTTACTTGGAGACCAATTTTTTGATGAGTATTTGTACTGGGCGTGATCCGCAAGCCAATACTCTGTTAGAGAGTACCTTACCATCGGTACAATTCGCCCTGCCAAGTATTTGCGTGATGGAAGCATTATCAGCCTTAGAAAATGAGCTAAAGTATCGCAGACGCTTTGAAAATGAGTTAAACTTACAAATTAGTCAAGTACGGCGAGATCAAACCTCATCCCATGCTCAACGATTACTCTCATACTTAGATCAATCCCGTCAAGAAAACAGGGCGTTACTATCAGAGGTAAAAATGCGTCTGTATCAAGCGATTAACCAGATATCTGGAAAAGCCGAACTCATTGCTTTAACGCCGTCCATGATCCAAGATAGTTTAACTATTTCTTTAATTGATCAAGATTATACCGATAACCTGATTCTTCATTGTATTCTACATCAGGCTCGGTTATACCCGACGGAAACTCAAGCATTTTTGAGTAGTAATGAACGGGACTTTGGTACACCCGAAGTTCAAGCCGCATTGGGAAATGTGGGGATTACAAATTATTTTAGTAGCACTCAAGTCTTGCTCAATTGGCTACAGTCCCAGCCATCTGAATAAGCAACAGAAATGATCGTTTGTAGTTGCGCTTTAGCGCCATCAACGCTTGCATCACACCCTTTAAATCAATTACAAAGTTGATTAACTGAATCAACCCATCCTGATAAGTACAATTTTTGCACAACTCAGCGCTTCTTTATGTTAATTTAATCAATGGCGAATCAAGTAGAGACTTGGGACGAAGTGAGATATAATAAATTCAACCATTAGCCCGTTACCGACAAATAGAGCAATCATGTGCATTCCCTAGAAATCAAGGCTCAACTCAAATCCCTAATGAAAAAGGCATCATCAATAGAACCCTGTTTAGCCAAACGGTTAGACGAGATCAACCGCTGGGTGAAAGACATCAAGCCAGGTTCGCTTACTGCCAAAAAATTTGTCATGGCGTTTTTGTTAGAGGTGATTCGAGATGCTGACGTTTGGCTTAAGCTTAAAGGCTTATCCTCTCCAGAATTGCAGGAGTCTGCTTTTGAGAAAATGACGCCCACGGAACAATATTGGTATGGTTATCTTTTTCCCCAATGGCTAAATAGCAGTGATCCAAAGTTTTACATTTGGAAACAAAAATTGATGTCAAGTGAGTTCAGTCCAACAGACGATGATATTCTTAAATCTATAGTTCAGACAATTGAGAGTCGAGGGGGTACAGTTTGGCGATGCTATATCGCCGATTTTTCTATGGCAACGGATCTGATTGTTAGTTATCGTCAAAGAAAGCCCCTCTGCCTTCAGGTGACGACTGTGAGTAATGACCATTCTCAAAAAAAATATGAAAATTGGCAAAATACGCTGCAAATGTGGGTAATTGATAGAGGACTTTTCCTAAGTTATAACCCGGGAAAGCCCGATTTTTTGGAGCAGTTAGTAACCATAACACTTCATAACAGTGACTTTCTTCCCCTGGGACGTTATCTCCAATTTCCCTAACTGGGCAGATTAGTCATGACGACCGAAATTTTTTAGCACAAACGGAATTTCTTCTCTAACTTATGGTCACCAAACAACAAAATTACAGTCATGATGACTTAGGCGCGTTTTCGGAAGCGCTGGAAAAATCCCGGAAAATGCAGCAGGATTGGCTGACTCATGGACTTGATTTTGTGAATTTGTATATTGAGGATATTGAGGGAGATTGGTTAGACAGATGGGATGATGATGAAACAACGGGAGAGAATTCTGTTACTTTGGCATCGGAAGAAACGTTTATTGATACCTCAATTGTCGAATTTATCGGTGCTTTTTTGGCAAGTGATTATCCCGCCGCAGTTTGGGCGCGAGAAAGTGATCATCCGTTAGCGATGCGAGTGCAGCAGCAAAGGGAAACGGAGGGATTAGCTCAAATTATTGCCCAGTTGGAAGGCTGTTTGAGTATTGCTGATGAATCAGATAGGCTGCATGAAGCGACCATGATTTTGGCAGGTGGGGTTACGGTTGGAGAGATGACTCGCGATTCTGGGGATGAGGAAGATGAGTTTAAGTTATTTGATTTAGCTGAAAGTTTGTTGGAGAAATTAGCGGAACTTAAAGAAAGAGAATGGAGGATTATGGGGAATTGAGGTGAATAAATGTATGTCAAGTTTGTCGGTTGATTCCTGGGAACGTAGGCGGAGGGTTCTGGAAGAGTAATCCAAACAATTGGGTAAAAAGGCAACAGGTATAGCAGTAGACACATCGATTAGGACAAACGAACTAATGATGCGTCCTAACCGCTATGGCGATTGCTATAACAGGCAACAGGGAAATGTCCTAACGTATCCCCGTAGTGCTATATCAGAAAAGTAATTAGGGCTTGTAGGGTGTAGGATGTAGGATGTAGGGGCGAGTCGCTGAATTAGCTTAAATGGGGAAGCCGATTAATTTGATCGACTCGCCCTCATCTGTCATCTGGAAGCATTTATTTTAGGGACGTTTTTAAGTTAAGTCCGTGATGTTTTCAGTTTTTTTCAACGCCTAACGGCATCAAAGGTAATAGCACATCCCGATTTTTTGCGGGTCAGCCAGTCTGCCATCAGTGCTCAACGCCTTACGGCATCAAAGGTAATAGCACTGATCGAGGAACACTCGGATGATTTTGAACTCCATAGTTCTCAACGCCTTACGGCATCTAAGGTAATAGCACTTGTTTAGTAGGATGATTCGTGGCTTCGCGGGATAGTGCTCAACGCCTTACGGCATCAAAGGTAATAGCACTAAATTCTATACAGGATTGCAACAACAGTTGATTCTGAAGTGCTCAACGCCTTACGGCATCAAAGGTAATAGCACGATTTACCTCACCAGCTTAAAGATTGGAATGCTTAGTGCTCAACGCCTTACGGCATCAAAGGTAATAGCACATCCAATTCCATTACTAATTGGATTCAATGCTTTGGAGTGCTCAACGCCTTACGGCATCAAAGGTAATAGCACCGCGATCGCACGAACCCTTAAATCATAATGGCTGCCAATCGGTTTTGCAAGCATCTCCCCAACCCAACTCTCCTCACGCCAAAATTGACTCAAATTTGGCTATTTTTGCCAAAATTCAAAATGCTGTAACCCTTGCCCTGAAAGGAATCCCGGCATTTGGCAAGCATCTCCCTCTCCCTTAAAAGAGCCGCAAACCCAAGCCCTGTATAGATTTGCGCCCCATTCCCAAGCCTTAAAACCCTCAACAGACACAGATGCTTGCAAATTACTCTACCTGAATCTCTATCCACGCATTGTCCGGCGGTTGACACCATTCACTAGGAGGAAGTAACTGAAATCGTTGCCAACGGGTTCCTTTTGAACCAACGTGATCCACCCAATAGGGTAATGTTAACAGTCCATCCTCCTGCTGCACTAACCAGCGTAGGGATTCACCCGGATAGTCTTCCGGTAACAAATTAATCGCATTGACTAAATCCCGACTTTCCCCCAAACTTAACCCGCCAAATCGATCCACCGTTTCTGGATTCGCGATCGCCTCTGTTAATCGTTGGCATAATGTTGGTTGGGCTTTGTCTGTACCTGACGCTACCCAGACGATAAACTGAATATCACTGAGTAACTCTTGATAATCAGGACGCGCATTCGTGGGGTCAAAAACCTGCTTCTTTTTGAATCGGCGAAAGGTGCGGAGGATGGTGGATTTTTCTGGTTCATTCAATAGCGCGATCGCTAACTTAATCCCACAATGCCGATATCGATCCATTTCTCCCACCATCGATAAAAGCATACCATAAACCGTTGCTGGAGGCGGAACCGGGTAGGTTTGGGCGTATTCCCTGGCGCGGGAGACACGGAAACAGGCGATGGGAACCTCAACTTTGATCGCGGTAATCATCACACTACCTCCAGTTGCGGTAACTGTAAATCATCAGCAATCCGTTGTTTAAGCGTAGAAATTGCTACTTTTGTCCCTGCTAGCACATTAGCACCTAATTCTTCTAAGCGATCGCCCTCTGGGGTTTTGGCAATTGCACCCGCTACCCAAAGTTCCTGGGCTTCAATGTCTCCCACTTCGACGCGATCGATTAAACTGGGCAAAGATATCTCCCCCGCTTCATCTTCCTGGAAACAATAGAGAATCCGAGGCGAGAAATCCTGTGTCCACCGCAAGACTAAACTTTCTGGAGAAAAGTCATAGAGAAAACGGGCGTGGTTTCCGGCGACTTCTCCTAAGGAAACTAACCCGTCTAACACCGGAATAATCCGGGATATCTCTTTCAACCGATTGGGGGTTAACGCGAAGCCATACTGATAGCGAGTGGCGTGAACTTCTGTTCCATAGAGAGAGGTTCTCCCTTTTTGTCCACTGGCGGAATTAAACGTAATATCCCCCGCATAAGGAATCGTGGAAACAGCGCGAGTGACTTCTAAGACTCCCCGCCTTGCCAGATTGGTTCCTTTGGCTTTCTTCCCTTTCCCTTTTTTCTCTTCGTCACTAAATTCTTGTTTCGCCCCTTCTGCTTTCATGTAACCCAGGACATCATCATCAATATAGGTGGTTTCATCAAAATTTCCCTGTAAAACATTATCATTTTTGTCATCATCCCAACAGCGATTCACCGCATAGTCACCCCCAGCAGTTTGCCAATAGTATCGTAGCGCCCAGCGGATGGCTTCAGCGGATACGGTGGTGTGAACGTCTCCTTTCCAGAGGAGTTTTTGTAGGGTGGTAATATTGCCTTCATTTTCGCCACGGTTATTGGCGGCGGTGCCGTAGCTAGTTAAAATATTCCCGAATAAATGAAACGTCATGATTTGTTCTCCAAACAGTTGATAATTGATTACTTTGGGGTTCACATCTGGGCTGTAGGGGCGGGTTTAGGGACTTAATTAAGGGGGTGACTGATAACTGAACAACGAAACCCGCCCTGATCCAATTGATGATTAAAACCCAAAATTATTCGGATTCGGATAAAAATTGTGGCACGAATGCTTCGCCCCTACACGCGCCGACAAAATTTAATATCCAAAATCAATTTCACCCTCATTTTCTGATTTCTCCGTTGCTACCTTTTGACTCTGACTACTGCGCTTATAACTGGCTAATGCTAATAACGCTAAATCCCGTCCTTTTTTCCAATCCTTTGCCCCCATAATCAAATCCATAAACTCTTCCCAATTTTCCTCCAGGGTGGGCATAAATCTCGCCCTAGACAAGTAATCGGTAATAAACTCCCGAAACGCCACAGCCGTTTTACACCGTGCTAATCCGGTGCGAAACTTGGTATCCTCCCGTTCATAATTCGGCACTTCCTTCTTATCTTTCGCTCGTTTATAAAGTTGTCCATGGTTATAGGCGATCGCTTCATGACAAGCCTTGACAAATAGCTTCTCACTATCTCGGTCCCATTCCACTTCTTGAACCATCTGATTTAGTCCTCCGCGTTCATAGGTCAATTTTTGAAATAACTCATTACTCGTAGCATTATCTGCCAAACCTGCATACCAATGCTTTCCCCTGGCTAAATTTTCTGCAATTAACTCCCGCGCGAAACTACAGGAAATAAACAACCCCTCTTTCCCCGCCACATCACGGGTACTCAAATAATTATCGCAAACCTGATAATTCCGCTCAATTCGCTCATTTGCCTCCACTAAATATAAATCAGTGCGCGTTTTTTGTTGACTTGCCCAAGGGACTGTTCCTAATGTAATCACCTGACAGCGTTTAAAGGGACGTTCTGCCAAAATATCTTTAGTAATATAGGTCAAAAACTTTAACCCCGCATCCCCTAATCCAGAGGCAAAAAAGTCCTTATATCCCTCCTCGCGCCATTTCCGATGACGCCGCCAATTCGCATAAGCGGCTAAGTCGGTAATTTCGGGGATAACTAAGGCATATTCTGCCCGTTTATCCCGTAATTTAGACCGAATTGAATAGTAACAACAGGCTACGGCGGCAAATAATAAAACGAATACAGCGTCTGGTGATTCTTCAAAGCTGGTACTGGAACTAAAAGCAATATGTCGTACTACTGTCCCCGGATTTAACCATCCCGGTACTTTAATCGGTTTGGTGAGGAATTTTCCCTTCGGATCACAAAGGATTTTTGCTTGTTGATAGATGTATCCAGACAGATGTTTATATCGCGCCACTAATTCCGGTTTCCCCTCTTCCAGGATAAAGGATTTAGAGACAACTCCTGTGGAGGTGTGGGTTTTATTATGCTGTAAAAATGTTCCCAGGATACCTTGATGCAGGATTAACTGAGATTGAATTGCCATTGTCTTTGAGTCTAATCCCCTCAAACATATCCGTCCATCGTCTAATTGAAAGGATTCGTTTAATAGCCAGTCTAGTACCTGAAAATCCTCTCCCTTCCACTGTAAAGTCACCTGATCCGGTGTCAATTGCCAGGTAAGATGACCCGGGCGATCGCGAACATTTGTTTCGGCGTCGAGTTGCTTTAAACTCATCCATAATCCCGCTAATCCGGCGCGATGGAGTAAGGTGAAGTGAGGATTATTTAAATTTAAGGTTAATTGGGTTGACATAAAATAATCGACCTAGTGTTACTGAAATTTGCTTTAATTAATCAGGATTGTAGGGGCGGGTTTAGGGACTTAATTAAGGGGTGACTGATAACTGAACAACGAAACCCGCCCTAATTCAATTGACGATTAAAACCCAAAATAATTCGGCTTGATATTTTGTTAATTGGTGGTTGATATCTTCGCCCCTACGAATGCCCCTAACATTGCTTATACAAATACCCAGACAAATCATTTTGCCCCTGTTTCTGAACTGTATTCCACCTTATCGGGAGGTGCAACAGGATAAAATCCATTCCGTCGCCACTCCTTAAACCCAGGGATAATCCGAATTGGAATAGTCCACCGTTGACGTTCTTTTTTAAAGGATTGATCATGACGTTGATTAGCGGCATTTTTAATATTAGCTAAATTTTCCTCTAACAAAACCGTAATCGTATAGCCCGGTTCCCGTAAAAAATTAGGACGGGTACACCAACATCCCTCTAACCATTCCGATTGACTTGGCTGTTGTTCTGGAGTAGACATTTGAGCGACAATCTCGGCTAAATCCTGCTGGGAAATCCCTTTTCCGGCTAATTGATTAACCAACTGCTGTCCCGTTTTTAGTTCATCTTGGCAGTAAGGACGTGAATCCTCCCAAGGATAAACTAAGGCTGGGGCAATTTTCCCCGACGCCAATTTTACCCGATGGTTCGCTGTGGTAATCACCCGACGATTTAATCGCCCTAATCGCTGAATTAACGCCGATGCTGGCGCGATTGGCGTGACTAATAAATCCGCACTCAAATCCAAAGACATTTCACAAACTTGAGTGGTAATCGCTAACACCGCCCCCTCACGTTCAAAGGCGTCGATTACGGCTTTATGTTTCTCCACTCGGTCAAAATAGCGATAGCGACTGTGATAAATTAGTACAGGGATTGAATCGGAAATCTGTTTTTTTGCCTCTAAATACAGTTCCCGACAAGTGTTAACCGAATTTGTCACCCACAAAACTTTATTCTGGTGTGGACGAGTTAAGGTTTCCCCAACCCTATCCCAAGCGTTATTCGCTGATGGGATAGACTCAATCTGATATCGTGGCAAAACTTCCAAATTTTTTGGTCCTTCAATAATCTGAGTCGCTTCTCCTAATTCCCCAACTACCCCTTGAATCGCCTGAATCTGTTCTGGTGTAAAACTGGCACTCATCAACAGAATAGGTGCACCGCGAAAGGTGTCTATAAATCGCAATAAAGCCCCGAATAAACGATTATCATAAGCATGAACTTCATCAAACACAAAAGCCGCTTGAGCGATCGCACTCCAGGAATAGAGCGATCGCCGATTATTTTGGATTAGCCCCAAAACCGTATCTACGGTGCAAACAATCAACTTTTGTCTCCAAGCGGTGAGGGCGGCTAGGCGATCCTCAATCCCTTCATCCTCATCCCCAGAAAACAAGATCTCTCGGTCTAAATCAGCGCGAGAATGCATTAAATCGGCTTCAATCTTTGTCTCATGGGCGTAATCAATAAACCCCTGCGTCGCGGTTCCCGTCGTCGGATAGCCAAAGAACAACTTGCGATCGCCTGCCCATTTTTTTGCCCAGGCATACGCCCCAACGGTTTTCCCCGTACCACACCCAGCTTTAACTAAGGTAATCCGATGGGGAGTGGCGGCAATTTTCTGTTGAAACGGGCGTAATTTTTTCCCTTGCAGTCGTTGATCCAGAACTTGATCCAAGTCGTCTTCAGATAAGGTAATTGATAAAACATTCTCAATCCAATCCTTAATATTCTCCTCCACAACAGGCAAAGCCGAACCCGCTAAATCCGCCGCGATTACAGTAGCTTTCACCGCCGCAATAAATCTCAGTCGCCTGGTATCGTTTTCAGCGATAATCTGCTGTTCAACTTGGTCAAATTCATGATATAATCCTTTCAACTCTTGTTCTAGTTCTTCCTTCGTCCACACTTTTCCAGGAACGGTAGGCAAATTAGCCGGGAGTCCCAATTGCCGACCCATTTTTAACAGTTGTTTAAAATCATTGTGGTCGGTATAAATGAATAAACCACTTCCGGTTCCACTACGGACTGTTAAATCAAGGTCAGACGTCATCTTCAAATGATGCCCCATTGCCGCCCAAACAGCAATCACCAGATCAGCATTTGGACATTGTTCTAACCAATGGCGAAATTCAGGAACACGCAAGGCGAGGATACCGCTTAAAATTTCATGGCGAATCATTTGTTTACCATGATGTTTCTGCCATAATTGACGCAGTGTTTTACGCATTTCCCGTTTTTTCGGATCTTGGGATTTTTGGGCAGTATGCAGATAAACCATCTCTTGAAAATGCTGATTTGCCTTGCCCCAATCATGCAGGTACGCCCCCAATCTCACCGTATTGGCAAATAATTCCAAATCACTCTCATCCAATCCCAGTTGTTGAAAAATCCGCCTATCTAAACGCTTCAGCAATACCTCAGCCCCGTGTTTGACTAAGGCAATATGACCCATAAAAGTCGCCGCTTTTTGACTCCGATTTGAATCGGAATCCGATATAGATTTAGCCAGAAGTCGTTTAAATTTAGACATAATCAACCTAATTGTCGCGGCGAATTCAGCCTCTCAAGACGAGAGAACAAACGTTTCTGTGTAATCCGTGTAACTAACCTCTCACCCCCTACCCCTATCTCTCCCATAAATCCGTGAAATCAGTGTTTTGACAAATGACAAGGTTACAAAAACACCCCACAACCCATGTGCCGCCGCCCTCCTAATCCCCACCGTTGCAATGTCAGGGAATCCTCTTCGCTAAGATGGCTAACTTCAGTGGTAAATCCCACTACCGTATCCTGCTGAATTTTTATCGCTTTGCGCTTCGGTGTTTGATCCCGATTCAGGGGAATTCGCACCTCTCCCGACACCCCCAACCGATTCAATTGACGCTGCGCCGCCCGGAGGAAGGATTCGGGTTCGGTATAGCCTTTAATCGTAACAATACGCGATCGCACCCTTGACTTGGCGTTGAGGGGTTCAATCCTGGGAATCCCAATCTGTATGGGATGATTGCCAATCTGAACTCGCTTTCCCGCGATCGCATAAACCAAGGGAATCTTGGTAATCGGTAAACGAATCAGCAGGCGCGATCTATCCGTCAGCGCAATCTTCCCTTGGCGATCGGGAATACCGGGAATCGTCAATATCTGAATTTCATTCTGCTGGTGAATCGCCGCACACCGTTTAGATAAAGCCGAAAACAACCCAAAGCCGTGATCAGCCGGCAGCATTTGTCCTTGAATGCTAAAGCTTAAGTTGACAAACAGTTCGATGGGAGACGCGCCTGTTTGCCGTTCTACTATTGTGGAATTCATTTTTGAACCTAGTTGAAACCAGGTGTTTTCAGCGCCTTACGGCAATCCGAGGTGGGGATGAATGGCACTCAAATAAGCCGTTTGCGATCGCCTCTTGAGCAACCGTAGGGTGGGTTGAGCGAAGTCGAAACCCACCAGCCAAAATTTCAGTACCATCTGGCTTAAGATGTTTTATTCTTACTTACAGGATACATTGGATTATTCACCTCGTCAACAGCAAAAAGGAAATTAAAGAAAAACGCCTGACGGCATCTGAGGGAACAAGGACAGCAAGACCAAAGTATGAATAAATCTCACCGCCCGCTTCACAGCGACTGTCCAACTTACGGGATAGTGCTCAACGCCTCTGCTGTGCTTTGCTAAACTGCTTTGCTCAACGCTTACGGCATCAAAGGTAACGGCACAGCGATCACAGGAACTTTTAAATCATAATAACTGCCAATCGGTTTGGCAAGCATTTCCCCGACCCACCTCGACTCACGCCAAAATAGACTCAAATCGAGGTAATGCTATTATTAACTTTTCAAAGCCTCTCTCTTTGAAGGAGAGAGGTTTGGAGATAGGTCAAAACGTGATCAATCAACGCCTAATGGCATCAAAGGTAATCTTAAATGTTGCATCAAACAATCCGATATCCCGCTTGAACATCAGACCAAGCATCAGGACGATTATAGGCGCGAAGTCCACTCACACATTGATCTGAAAGGCGAATTAGCAATAAACTATCCTCCGCCTTTAATACCGCCTCCAACTCCCACCGCAATTTTTCCCGTCCCCGCAGGGTCAAAAAACAGCGAAAAATAGAGTATTGAATCCGCTCACCGTATCCCTGAAGTAACTTATACGCCTTGCGCCAGCGCTTAGGACAGCGGATATCGTAACAAATTAAGTACCAATTTTTTTGTTCACCCATATTCCACCTCAACGCACCACTAATTGACCAAATAAACCACCTTCACCGAACCATTCTTTTTCCAGCAAACGGACTTCAAGTTCTAACAAACGGCGATAGGTGAGAGAATAACCCGTAACAGGATGTTTCCAGGTTTCCTGTTTCCGTCGTTCATATAAACCCACGAACTTTCGTCGTCCCGTATCACTTAACCAAACCTGTACTCCCCGCACGTCAAAGTCAGCTTGTACATCCCACTGACCTTTATTAATCGAAGCCATAACCACCATATCCACCAACGGAACTCGGAAAATTTCCATTAAATCCAGTGCCAACGGTGAAGCTTGAGAACGAGGTTGATGGTAAAATCCCAATGCAGGTTCTAGCCCCACGGTGAGGATGGCATTCATCACATCCTTAATTAATAAGGCATAGCCAAAACTCAACAAAGCATTAAATCGGTCTTTCGGGGGGCGGCGATTGCGATGGTCAAAGCGTAATTCAGGCGGAACTGTAGCGGCAATTAAACAGGGTAACGCAGTAAAATAGGACGCGGCTAAATTCCCTTCCAACCCCAATAAGGATTCACGATACGGGGCAGAGGAGACGTTTTTTAGCACCGCTTTCATCTGCGCGATCGCACGTTTTAGCTTAGCCGATTTTCCCTGACTACCACGCTTTCCCCGCATCAGGAATTTGCGCTGTCCTTGACCGCGACAGGTGACTAATTTTCGGGCTAATTCCAGACAAGTATCAGGCTGATTCAAGGCTTGATATTGATGGATGCGCCGCTGAATACTGCCTTGTCGGGTATCAAAACTGCCGATATAACGTCCACCCCCAGAGATAAAATGCACACCAATTCCCTGAGTCACACAAAAATGCAGCGCTTGGGTGGAGATTTGCGAGAAACTATGGAGGACAAGTTGTCCCACCTGACGCACGGGAACCGTTTCCACCGGTTGACCCCGGCGGCTGAGTTTCAATTGTTCCCCAGTACGCCCAACGGCGGTTCCCGGTTCCAAGACATGAATCACCTGGCGTTCATCATCAGGGGGAAAGAGGCGCATCGGTTGCCATTCCCGATTATGGGCGAGTCGGGCTTCTTCGGGTAAGCAGACGGGGGCGAGGGAACAACGGGCGCACATCCTCTCGTTGTCGGTGACTGGGGGACGATGGCTGGATTTTCGCAGGATTCGCGCTTGTTGGATGGCGTCTCGCACCGTGGCGCGTCCGAGATCATCTAGGGGAACATGAACTAAGATGTTATCAGCATGGTAGCGAATTCGTCCTTGTGCGATCGGGATACCCAAAGCCGATTCAATCAGGTAAGCGTAGGCGAGAATTTGCAGTTTATCACTGTCCCAAGCTTGGGGTTGATTGTTCTCGTCTCGGTAGCAGCGTCCGCGTTTATGTTCGTAGGGAATCGTTTGTCCATCGCGGGTGCGGAGGGCGTCCACTCGACCGCGTAATCCGAGTTCTGGGCTTTCTAGGAATAAGTCTTCCCAGTCTTCTTCCTCTTGTTTTTCCAGTTCGACATGGAGTCGGCGCCCCGCAAAAACGGCGGCGTCTTGGGTGTAGAGTTCTTCAACTTCTTCTAGGTAGAAGAGGCGCGGACAATAGGCGAGGGCGTGGAGGGCAGACACACGAATCGTATCTTGGGTTGAATCAAGTGTTTGCATAAAAGATACCTTTGATTAGAGTTGAACACGCCGATTGGCATCTGAGGTGGGAGCACCAGTTAAGCTGTCATGCATTTAAATTGGGCATTAGTAGCGAGCAAGATGCTCGCACTACCATCCTTTCGCTATTATTGACATTAAGGTTTAAATGCCGAACAGCTTATCAGTTAACAGTGAACAGTTATCAGTAAGTACTCAACGCCTAACGGCATCAAAGGTAATCGCACCTGGGGGCTGCATAAGGAAATTTGGCAGTTTGGTGTGCTCAACGCCTAACGGCATCAAAGGTAATCGCACGATAGTGGGGCTTTCACTGAAGTAGCACGGCACGGTGGTGCTCAACGCCTTACGGCATCAAAGGTAATCGCACAGTAAAGAACCCGTAAATATCCGCCGCGTCAAAGAGTGCTCAACGCCTTACGGCATCAAAGGTAATCGCACAGTCTTCGTGTTCACCAAGACAATACTTGATAGACTCGTGCTCAACGCCTTACGGCATCAAAGGTAATCGCACATTACTACTACCGTCAACTCAATGAATTGAACTTCGTGCTCAACGCCTTACGGCATCAAAGGTAATCGCACTATAGCCGTTGGACTTTGGTATGAATTTTCATTGCAGAGTGCTCAACGCCTTACGGCATCAAAGGTAATCGCACTGATTGGCTCTCCAACATCTATGATAATAAGCTTGTGCTCAACGCCTTACGGCATCAAAGGTAATCGCACAATCATGGGAATATGCGACGGTCTGGGAGCTTCTCGTGCTCAACGCCTTACGGCATCAAAGGTAATCGCACGAATTGCTACCGACAACGGCGTCAGACGATGCAACGTGCTCAACGCCTTACGGCATCAAAGGTAATCGCACATGTATGACCTGTTTCCCGTTGTAGTCCTGTGGTTTGTGCTCAACGCCTTACGGCATCAAAGGTAATCGCACCGCGATCGCGCGAACCCTTAAATCATAATGGCTGCCAATCGATTTTGCAAGCATCTCCAAAATCCAACTCTCCTCACGCCAAAATCGGGTCAAATCGGGGCAAATTTACCAAAATCCAAAACGCTACAACCCTTACTATACAAGGAATCCCAGCATTTTGCAAGCATCTCCCTCCTCCTTGAACTAGCCGCAAACCCAAGCCCTGTCTGGATTTGCGCCCCATTCCCCAACCTTCCAAACCAGAACAGACACAGATGCTTGCATTTTCAACCAATCTCTTGCCGTTAACTAGGCGGTTGACGTCACAACCATAAGGGCACGATAGTATCGTGCCCCTACCCCATCAACCATCTCTTGAATTACGGTAGGGGCATGGCACTGCCATGCCCTTTCATCAACAATATAGATCCTAATCCAATCCCACAGACATCCCTTTAATTGCCCGTTCTAAACTAGGTAAATAATTCGCGATCGCATCCCAAACCCGTTCTAAATCGATCCCACCTAAATAATCATGAACTAAAAGATTTCTAAATCCCGATAAAGCCCGCCAATCCACATCTGGCACATCCGCCTTGAGATCGTCAGAAAGTCGCTGTGTTGATTCTGCCATTATTTGTAAACGACGTAAAACCGCATCTTGCACCAGAGACTCATTCATAAAAGTATCCTTACCATTGCGTGTATAGTGCTTAATTCGGTCGATACACTCCAAAATATGCTCGATATAGACAGCATCTCTTTCTCGATTCACAACGGTTTTGCCTCCTGCAAAACTCGCTCTCGGATTAAAGCACTTAAACCCTTCTCCGTCACAATATCAACCTTACACCCTAATAAATCCTGTAAATCCATCAATAATCCTCCCGGAAACCAAGGAGAAATTTTAGAGACATCGTAATCAATCAAAAAATCAATATCGCTGCTTTCTGATTCTTCCCCCCTGGCTACCGAGCCAAAAACCCGCACATTAAATGCTCCATGTTTTGTGGCAATTTCAGTAATTTTATCTCGGTTTTCTTGTAAACGTTGACTAAGTTTCATGGTTGTCTTTTCTCCTTAGTCAAAATTCTATTATAGTAAAGTCCCCCAACTCCGTTCCCCCCTTTTCAAGGGGGGTTAGGGGATGAGGGTAAAGCGGTTCGATGGGTGCAGGTACACCTTAAGTTGATACCAATGGCACGCTCCTTAAGGCTGGTGGGCAATGCCCACCCTACTCAATCTTTTAGTAGAATTCCCCAACTCCGTTCCCCCCTTTCAAAGGGGGGCTAGGGGGGATAGAGAAGGGGTTAGGGAATGAGGGAAAAAAATTCCCCCCTTAGCGATGCAAATAAATAATCTTTGCCATTTCCCGATCCAACGCCGCCCGCGTTCTACCCACCTTAATAATATAAGAAGGAAACCGCTGCTCCAAAAGAATCGGCATTCCGGGACTAATTCCCATCGCCATCAACTTCTGCAACGTCATCTCATCCTTCGTCTTCAACGCAGCAACGGTGCCGCTATTTCCCCGTTTAACCGATGCTAATGCAATCATTTAAATCGTCACTCCTAATACATTTAACAAACCATTGACCAGATATCCCACA
Organism: Coleofasciculus sp. E1-EBD-02; assembly: GCF_040218245.1. Taxonomy (NCBI): domain Bacteria; kingdom Bacillati; phylum Cyanobacteriota; class Cyanophyceae; order Coleofasciculales; family Coleofasciculaceae; genus Coleofasciculus; species Coleofasciculus sp. E1-EBD-02. The sequence goes on from NZ_JAVJQN010000125.1 coordinate 38,595, forward strand.
AAAAAGGCAAAGGGGAAAATAAACGCCACAATCGCCCAAGTTACTTTCGCCCCGCGCTCTTTCAACATTACTTGCAGTTGGGCAATACAAGGTAAAAACAGGGTCAACACAATCGCTGTCACCACCAACTGATTCCCGGTAAAAATTCCCTCTTGCTGCATATCAAATAACCCAGCTGCGCCGTAATCCCGCCGGAAGAAGCCATATAAAAAGATCGGTGCAGCTTCTCTGGGCAATCCTAATCCTAACGCAATCGGCTCAATCCCCTGAATAATCAAGCCAAACAACCCGGTCAAACGCCCAAACCAAATAATCACTGATGCCCAAATAAATAGGGGCAGAATTTCCAAGAAATACCACTTCATTCTGAGATAGGTTTTCACCAGAATGTTTTGCAGTTTGGGAAAGCGCAAAGGCGGAATTTCCATGTAAAAACTAGCCGGGTTTCCTGGAAGCAGTCGGGCGCTGACAAAGCCCGTAATCATAAAAATTGCCCCAATTACTCCCCCCCAAATTAACAACGCGGCAGGTTTTTGGGCTAACAATCCCACAATCACCCCCCACTGTGCTGCACAGGGAATGGCTAAGGAAAGCAAAAATGTGGCAATCAGTCGTTCCCGTGTCGTTTCCAGGGTGCGGGTGACCAAGGTTGCCATGGTGTCACATCCCAATCCCAACACAATTGGAATCACCGATCGCCCCGATAACCCGATCGCTTTAAACAGGTTATCCAGCATCAAGGATAATCGCGGCAGATAACCACTGTCTTCCAGGAAGGAAAACATTAAAAAGAAGGTGGCAACCACAGGTAAGACAATCGCCACCGCATAGCGAATCCCCAGGGTAATAATCCCGTAGTCGTGGGCAATTAAATCCTGTAGGGGTTGCCAGGGCAAAATTACCGTTACCGTTTGGTTGACAACGGGATTAATATATGTTTCAAAAAAGGTTTCAATGGTATCCACCATCGTCCCCGCCCCGAATTCGCCGACAAATTTGTAAACCCCGTAATAAAGAATCACTAGCAAGATCGGAAATCCTGTCCACGGATTCACCGTGAGTTGGTGCAGTCGTTCCGCTAACGGGGTTTTGCCTTGACTGGATTCGCTGAGAACCGTTTCTTCGATCGCCCACGCCCGTTGCTGACGCGCTTTGGCAATAGCAGAGATTAGCGGTTCATCCAACTGACTCTCAGCATCTGCGATCGCGGCTTTGATTTCCGCTTCTGTCTCCTGAATCTGAAGTTGTTGCCAAAGTGCTGGATCTTTTTGCAACAGGAGTAGGGCAATACTGCGCCGAGACAGGGGATAATCCTGGGATAGCGACAATCGTGATAACAATGACTCCAGTTTCGCGATCGCCCCCTCAATAGGTTCCGGATAAGCAAGCTGACTTAACATAATCATTCACCTTATACTTCAAGTCTCGTAAACCAACATTCAGTGCCGCTGCCATGGTGACTACCGGAATCCCTAATTCCATTTCCAGATGATCGCGGTGAATCTGAATCCCCAGGTGTTCGGCTTCATCAATCATGTTGACGGCTAACAGCACAGGCAAACCCGCTTCAATAAGCTGAAACGTCAACGGAAGCATCCGCCCTAGGTTTTTGGCATCGACGACATGAATCACCAAGTCTACGGATTCACTGAGTAATAAATCCCGCGAAACTCTTTCCTCTTCGGTAATCGGGAGTAGGGAATACATTCCTGGTGTATCCACCACCGCAAACAAGCGATCTCCAACCGTCATCTGACCCCTGGAGACTTCCACCGTTGTACCGGGATAATTGGACACGGTGACATAGGTTCCCGTCAGGGCATTAAACAGAACGCTTTTACCCACATTGGGCATCCCCACCAACGCGACTTGGGGAATCGATTCAGTTTTCAGCAGTGATGGTTGTGGTGATTTGCTCCACCATTTCCAGCCAGCCCCTCTTTTGGGCTTACGGTGGCAGGTGTTCTGACATTTGTGACATTCCATATCGTCTTGACTCCAATGATAGGATGCGAATTCTGCAACTTGTTAAAAGTAATTCTCATTAACTTTAGTCAATAATGACCTAGATTTCTGTATCAGGTCTACCTTTTATAAAAGCTTAATATTTGGGGGAAGAGGAACCTCTCTTCGCTGAGATTCATTGATCGGAGCTTGACGCGAAGCCTTCTTCCTTGTCCTGATCAAAGTTTAAACCTATTATCTCAGTCTGACAAGATAAATAAAAGCTGAAACAGATTCTCTTTAGTGTTCCAGGGATTGGCGGTAACGTAGCGCTGGTTAGGCACGAAATATATAGTAATTTACCGAAATATTTTTTAATAAATGTTGAGAATAAGTCACTTGAAGTTGAAGTCGGGTGGGCAGGAGTGATCAACCTGGAAATGCTCAGGTTATCAAGAGAGTGTTATTGCCCACCTCAATCTTCTGTATACCGTCACCCTTTCACCTCATCACCCCCTCTTTGGTGAACTGATGAGTGCTTGCAGCCAAATTGCCCTAGGATGACGAGTGACTTGTCGTATACCGTTGTTCTGCCAGATCTCGGATCAGAGACAAGCGATTATAGAGATAGTCATTCAAAATATGCATTTCCTCTGAATTGAGACCTCGCTCTTGTTTGAATTGCTTGAGTATCCACTGAACGAGACTAGCATCGTCGAGTTTCAGTAGCAGGTTAGTTTGAGTCGTTTCAATTAAAGACCACAACTGACGCAGCATTGTGGGAGTCATACAATCTCCTTCCTTAGGTAAAGTGGCAGCAGCCGAGAAATAAAGCTGGTGTTCCAGCGCCGTGTCGCGATCTGGCAAAGAACACGACTCCTTTAAGAATTACTTAAGGATTGCTTGGTTTTTTTTACCATAACTCATCTCGAACAACCCAACTTACGATTGTAGTCAGGATGATACAAGAGTTACCAAAGCCTTAACAAACTGAAAAATTACGTTGTAAAACTGACCAGCTATGTCGATTGACTGGGCGATCGGTTGTCGGTGAAGACTCGGACTGGTAATGATTTCGTCATGGGATGCTACCGAAGCGATATCCGCCTGAGTTTAGTTTGCAGTGCAAGTGGGGAACTTATGGGAAGCCGGAATACTTCCACACCGATGGCGGGAAAGACTTTCGCTCGAATCATCTTCGACAGATTGGTACACAGTTGGGATTTATCTGTGAGTTTCGCGATGCCTTCAGCGGGCTACGCCTACGCCCTTCTGAGGGAGGAGCAGTTGAGCGTCCTTAATTAGGGCATCGGGGATGGCGAGTTTATGACTGAGGGAATATTGCGCCATGAGTTGAATGAACTGACTGGAGACTTGCCGATCAATCGGCAGGTTGTGCAGTAGATTTAGGTGTTTTTGGATTCTGAGTAATTCGGCTTTGTTGAGCGCACCGTAGTAGAGTTCGGCTTGGGCAATCACGCTGATTGCTAGTTGCGCGATGCCGATCTGTCTTAGCTCCTGGACGATCGCGGGATTGCCTTTATAGAATTCTATAAGTACATTCGTATCACAAAGGATCATGACTTGGTTTCTCTCCAAGCTTCGGCGCGGAGGGATTCGGCGGTGATGTCTTTGTTTTCCCAGATTCCGGCTAGCTCGAAGAATGCTTCTTCTGCATCGGGTGAGGGAGGCTCTGGGGCTGTGGTGGTTTTGGTACTATTTTAACAATTTACACAAACATCTTTTTTAGAGAATAGGGAATAGAGTTTAGAGTAATTGAGTTGATTCAGTTTCTGGGTTGAGGTCGAGGTTGCGATAGATTTGCTCAATGGGAAAATTTAGATTGATGCTTTTGAGTTCGATGGTGTCGCCTGCTTGGTAGTTAATGATCAGCCATTCGCCTGTCTCTTTTTTGTGATACAAATCGATTTCCATGCGGGTGGAACTGACTAACAAATAGTCTTGTAGGGCTGGATTATGGCGATACATTCTAAATTTGCTGCCTCGGTCGTAGGCTTCGGTGTTGGGGGAAAGTACTTCAACGATTAGGCAGGGATAGGTAATGTATTGGGTTGTGGTTTTATCGCGATCGTCGCAGGTGACGCTGACATCGGGATAGGTGTAGTTATTTGTACCGACAATGTTAATTCTCAGGTCTGAGGTCGCGGTGTCGCAGCCACTCCCTTCTAAATGAGTGGTAAACAACGTGATAAACTTGGCTGCAAGTAAGCTATGGTTTTTACTACCGCCACCCATGGCATAAACTTGACCGTCGATCAGCTCGTGTTTTTCTAGTTGCTGTTCTTCCCAAGTGAAGTATTCTTCGGGGGTTAGGGTGGGGAATTTTTCTGGGGCTGCAATCATGGTTTCGTGACCTCCTAAGTTTGTCGCTGCTTGGGGGTAGTTCTTCGTCAAACAGACCGCGCTCGATGGTAGGCTTATCTTGGACAAAAGCTGTCACCAGTTCGGTTAAGTCCTCCCGACAAACCCGTTGGGCTTCCTGGCTTTTGGGTTCAGCGAGTCCTTTAATTTCTAGCTGAATTTGTCCCGTTTCTGTATTGACTCCCACATTACACCCAGTGCCAACTTGGGTGTAGGTGACGGAAACGGCGGGAATGGTGTTAGGTTTGGTCATGGGCAAGGGAGAAATTTTTGGGCAGAGGATTTATGCTACATTTTTTGAATAGTTGTACACCGGAACGCGGATAAAATGGTCGGGTTCTGGGTGATCTAAAAGGGTCTGTTGTAAACGTTCTACGGTTGAGGGGGAGAAAAACTGTTCCCCTGTTTCTTCATTAACACGGGCAGGGACGTTTTCGATCACAATAATTTGACCATTCAGATTTAAGGTGTAGGTTACTTGTTTCTCAACATAAGCTGCTTGTGAGTTAGGCGTCATCGCTATTTAGTCTCCTTTGCGTAAAGTTGTTATTCCATTTTTGGGGGTTGGGTTCGTATAGTGTAATAATTTTGACCAGTGAACGGGTAGGATAACTGCACTGAATGTGAAGCGGACGTTTCATCGCTGTCAAACCTAAAATTAAACAACTAGGACCGTATTTATCTTCTGGGTAGTCCTCAATAATTTGACCATTGGCAATCACTTCTCTAATTTCTTGAACTCGAATTTTTCGTAAGATGGATTGATCGACAGCGTGTTTGGAAAATTCAAACCGTTCCTCAGCAAATTTCTGACGTATTTCTGTAAGTAGCGTAGCCATTGGGCGATATAGATTTCGATCAACTCCGCCGATTGCAGCATATCAAGCAGAAATTGGAGATTTCGTTGCATAAATCACCTGAGCAGAGGAGAGGATGGTATTACGACGTAAATAATTACGACTGGCTTCAACCCCTGGGCGAGTCACTCAATCCACATCCCGGTCAAAGATTGTCCTCAGTTCCCCTTCCATTTGGTCTAGGGTGCTGAATTTGGGATGAGCATCAGGGTGAAATTTCACCATAACGTCGATGTCGCTGTCTGGGCGAAAATCATCACGCAAAACAGAGCCAAATAGCGCAAATTCGATAACGTTCCATTTGCGACAGAATTCGGCAATGGTATCAATGGGTATTTTCACAAGAAAGGCTACTGATATTTTTGAACTAAATAATCGGTGTACTCTGCTTGCAGTTCTTCATCACTGGGAGTTTGGCTAGAACGTTTAGCGATACCTCAAAGTTTGGTGAGAGTACCGGGAGGAATGCTTGCGGTTTTTGAAGCCGTGCGTTGTTCGTCCATGCTTGCTGTCAGTTTATCAATCAGGATTGCTTTGTCAGCATCAGGGAGGGCAGTGGCTTCGGCAATGAGTTGGTCTAGGGTTAGCATTGGCTAGTTTAACGCGAAGAAACTGGTTTAATTTTATCATTTGCCCTGATTGAAATTGGGCTTGACTTGCTGTTGGAGGCGCGTAGGCGTAGCCTGCTGAATGCATTGCGCTTTTTGAACTAAATTAAAAACAGGACTGTACCCAATTCGCCCCTTCCTCATCCATGATTGCTACCCCAGACAATTATTACCTCTCTCCTGACGAATACCTCCAACTCGAAGCCACCAGCGACACCAAACACGAATATCGCAATGGTGAAGCCTATGCTATGGCGGGGACAACCGATGCTCATAATACTATTGCTATCAACCTTGTTACGCTGATTCGTAGCCATTTACGGGGGTCAGACTGTCGCGTCTATTTTGCCGATGTCAAAGCCAGACTTGAAGAGTGCAACTGTTACTACTATCCTGATTTGATGGTGACTTGTGACCCCCGCGACGCAGAAACTACTACCTATAAGCGTTATCCCAAACTAATCATTGAAGTCCTCTCTGACTCTACCGAAGCCTTTGACCGAGGGGATAAATTCATCGACTATCAAACCCTCGACAGTCTGCAAGAATATGTCTTGATTAGTACCAGACAGCAACGAGTAGACTGTTACCGTCGTACCGAGGAGGGGCTGTGGTTATTTCAATTCTATGCCCCCAGTCACAACACCTTTCACCTTACTAGCCTTGAGTTTGAAGCGGACTTTACATCCTTGTATGAGGATATTGCGTTCTGATTGCCCTCACCCTAAATCCCTCTCCCAAAACGGGAGAGGGACTTTAATACGAAGGATAGCCGTTTCTATGGTGTCGATAATAACGAGATTTGTAAGTCAATCACAGTATTTAATCAGGATGCCGCGATCGCGTTTTTTGATGAGGTTTAGACGACTATTCATCCCACGCTCATCCTTCGGATTGAGACGTGGGGCTTCTGGCTTGTTTAGCTAATTTTCCCACCTTTCCCCCCCTCGTTACTTAGAGGATGATTCGCAGTAAGCTGAGGTCAGGTAGATTTAAATGACATTCAATTTGTCAAGATGACACTAATCTGACAACGATGACAAATAATGTGGCAATCAACACAAATGGAGAATACCGGATTTGAACCGGTGACCTCTGCGGTGCGATCGCAGCGCTCTACCAACTGAGCTAATTCCCCGGACTCCTAGTCTAGCATACTGTAGCGGCTCACCCGAGCGATCTGTTGTCAGCCTGCCGTATTCCGACGTTGACGATAGACCAGGGACTACCGATGAGTATATTAATAAATGTAACGTCATTAGATTGAAACCTATATATGTCCAGCCTTCTGAATTGTTAAGAAAGATGTGAGTAATGCATAGCTTAAAAAGGGGGACGGGAGGGGATCTCTTATTAAGTAAGGGTTTCAGCCTTAATTTGACACTAAAGGTGGCATAAGTGCATATCCCGGTGATGACTCAGAGATATAGAACAATGTACCTGGGATCAGTCACTAGATAATCCGATGCCGAACATCACCCAACTCGCCTCGAAAATAGACAAAGTTAAAGTCTATGCGGCTGGCGCAACCGTTACCCGTATCGCCGATTTGCACCTAGAGAATGGAGAAACGCCAGAACAAATAGAAATTTCAGGACTTCCCCTGGCGCTGGATGATAGCAGTGTGCGAGTGCAAGTTGAGGGGAATGCCAATCCAGTAATTCCCACCGATATCCGCATCAGTCTCGCGGTTCCCTCTCACCCAGAAACCCCGAACTCCCCCGCTGAGGAACAACTGCGCCAAGCCAAAGCCGAGGTGCGGCGAATTCAAGAGACTATTGCCCTAATTGATAACGAAATCTCTGTCCTGAAACAGCTTCATGTACCCAATCAACCTGAAGCAGAACCGGGAAAAGCACCACCCCCTTCACCCCTAGCCGCCCGATTAGCGATCGCGAATTTTCAAGATGAGCAAATCCGTAGTCGCATTCAGGAACGACGGGAAACCCAAAACAGCTTAAAGGAGGCAAAAACCCACTTAGAGGAGTTATTACACAAACAGGAACTGGTGTCAACAGCCCAACAGGTGAAACCGCACGAATTGCGAAAAACGGTGATTATCAGCTTAAGTTATCCGGCGGAGGTGACGGTTTCCCAGCAACAGTTAATTGTGGAGTATTTCGTTCCTGGCGCACGCTGGACACCTACCTATTTATGCCGTTTAGATAGTAGCACCAATACCAGTGCGATCGCGGTTCGGGCTTTTTTGTGTCAGCGCACAGGAGAAGATTGGTCTGGAGTTCGCTTAGAACTCTCAACCGCTAACCCGATGACGTGGTGTGAGTTGCCAGAATTACCCTCACTGCGGTTAGGACGTACTCAGCCTGTCCCTAGAAAATCCGGTTGGCGTTTACCTCCCCTTGGTGCAACCACACTGTTTGCCGATTATGACCGCCAGAAGCCGCAGGTGGTCACTAAACCAAGAGCCTTTACACAACCAGCGAGTAGAATCAACAGTTCATTCTACAATCTGGAACTGAATCTGATTAATCAATATCGGGATCAAAAACTGACACAGGAGAAAGCACAAGACGATCTGGATACTGAGCTTAAATGCCTCCTGTCCGATACCGATAAGGCTATCGAGTTTCATAACCTGTTCGATGAATCAGGAGACGAGTTTGCTGACCTTGACGCCATGCTGTCCGATGCACCAGAAGAAACAGAATGCGACTTAGAGCTCTATAGTTTACTGGAAGACGCAGAATCAAGCTTACGCCATTCTTCTCCGGCGCAATACTTAAGAGGTAGAGATTATAAACCAAAAGAAACAGAATTTGAATTGGGTAAAACCTTGAATAAAGCTAGCAGTACCTCGGTAATGAACTTGGTGAATCTGACTTACAATTTAATGCGACTTCCCGGCGCAGATGACCCCAATAAGCGAGGTAAATTACTGCTTCAAAACCAGCAGGAAGTCTATCTAGAACTCTTTAAGCAACAGCAGTTTGTGGTAACCTTCAATGTCCTAGAAATCGTCGATCAGGCTATA
>NZ_JAVJQN010000136.1:0-11168 GCF_040218245.1 Coleofasciculus sp. E1-EBD-02
CAACAATATCGATAAGACGATGACCACCAGCGCTCCGAGAAGATTGTATTTTACCATTGAGTTCCCATCGGTGCAAAGTGCAAGACTGTGGCACCTAGTCGAGTGGCTGCTTCTTGGGGGGTTAAACTAGACATTGCCTGATTATATCATAGAAAATGTCTAGTTATGTCACTAATTGTCTAGATATTTACCGACTGTTAGTTAACCCGTACCATTCCTATAAGCAAACTATAACTTACTCAATTGGAGTATTCTTTCCTGATGAATTTACTCAGAGGTCGATTGCAACGCTTAACCCAACAGTTACCTGATTTAGTGGATCAACTCCCTGATGAAAGCTTGGCAGACGCCTGGAAAGTGCTGCAACCGTTCTATTATGACTTGTATATGCTCTGTGCCATGCAAGAATCCATGCGAACAATTCGCCCCGGAGATGCGATGACCCGTGAAGAAGCGCTGCGACTGCTAAATCTGCCGTGACTGAAGGGGCGGGTAAGCTATTTGAATAGTAGGTAGGGTGTGGGGTGTAGGGTGTGGGGTGTAGGAAACAGTGCGGCTTCTTGCAGAAAGCTAAAATCTTCCCAGAAAGACTAGAATGATTCGTGGGGAATCGGGGTATATCCTGTGAGTCTAGAAGTACGCTATGCGCGGTCTTTTTTACAAGATCTCAAAAGCCTAGAGTCGGCTGCCTATCAGCAGGTCTATGACGTGGTTTTTGAGAAGTTCATGCATCTCAGGAGCATTCACGACTTGCCAGGGCTTCACCCCATCGGCTCAGATGCTATTTTTTACCGATTTACCATCGACAACTATATGGTAGGGATTGAAGTGACGGGTCACATCGTCAAGTTTTTGCGCGTGTTGCCCAAGCCGTATATATGAGAAGGCTCCAGGGCAGAAGGCAGGGGAAGCAGAGGGAGCTGGGGGAGCTGGGGGAGCCAATGTAGAGACGTGCCATGGCACGTCTGGAAGCTGGGGAAGGCTGATAAGACTAAGCGACGGGAAAAGGAAAACTGACAACTGATCCCCGGACAACATAAACTTGTGATTGGAAAAAACAGGAATTTGAGAAGCTACTTATGGACGCCCCTGCACTCTGGCAACGCTATCAGGACTGGCTCTATTACCACCAAGGGTTAGACTTTTACCTCGACGTCAGCCGTATGCGATTTGATGATGCCTTTGTCGAGGCGATGCGACCTAAGTTTGAGAAGGCATTTCAGGATATGGAGGCATTGGAGGGGGGCGCGATCGCTAATCCTGATGAAAATCGGATGGTGGGTCACTATTGGTTACGAGATCCTGACATAGCGCCAACTCCCGAACTGCGCCAAGATATCCTCACCACGTTAGAGAAAATTGAATCCTTTACTGCTAAAGTCCATAGTGGTGATATCCATCCCCCAGGTTCATCTAGATTCACTGATATTCTTTCCATTGGCATTGGCGGTTCAGCATTAGGTCCTGAGTTTGTCGCTGATGCCCTTGCCCCTAACGTCCCGCCCTTGGCGATTCATTTTATAGATAACACTGATCCGGCAGGGATTGATGCCACTATTGCTAAACTGCAAGATCGTCTGGCTAACACACTTGTCTTGGTAATTTCTAAGTCTGGAGGAACGCCGGAAACCCGCAATGGCATGATTGAGGCAAAAAAAGCTTATGAATCCCAGAAACTAGACTTTGCTGCCCATACCGTGGCGATTACGGGTGAAGATAGTAATTTAGAGCAACTGGCGAAATCTGAAGGGTGGCTGGCGACGTTTCCGATGTATGACTGGGTAGGAGGACGCACGTCAGAAATGTCAGCAGTGGGACTTTTACCCGCCGCACTGCAAGGGATTGATATTCACCAGATGCTAGCAGGTGCGAAGGAAATGGATAGTGCTACCCGTGTCCATAATCTCCACGAAAACCCGGCGGCGTTGCTGGCACTTTCCTGGTATTTTTCGGGGAATGGTCAGGGTGAAAAAGATATGGTGGTTTTACCTTACAAAGATAGCCTGCTGCTATTTTCTCGCTACCTCCAGCAGTTAGTTATGGAATCCTTGGGTAAAGAAAAAGACCTCGATGGTAATACTGTACATCAGGGAATCGCCGTTTACGGTAATAAAGGTTCAACGGATCAACATGCCTACGTGCAGCAGTTGCGCGAAGGGGTTCCCAATTTCTTTGTCACCTTTATTGAAGTATTGCGCGATCGCGAGGGACACTCCCCACAGGTAGAAGCCGGGGTAACATCCGGTGACTATTTATCCGGTTTATTACAGGGAACCCGAAAAGCCTTGTATGACAATCAACGAGATTCGATTACCGTGACCATTCCCCAAGTCAATCCTCGCACGGTTGGGGCGCTGATTGCTTTATATGATCGGGCTGTAGGATTGTACGCCTCCCTGGTAAATATCAACGCTTACCATCAACCTGGAGTGGAAGCCGGGAAAAAAGCCGCCGCTGCAATTTTGGATTTACAGAAACGGGTGATTCAGGTGTTGCAGGATCAAGGAGAACCGATGTCTTTATCACAGTTAGCTCAGAAAGCGGGGGCGACTGATCAGATAGAAGCCATTTATAAAATTCTGCGCCATCTCCACACCAATCAACGGGGTGTGGTTTTAGAAGGAAAACTGGGAGAACCGAGTAGCTTAAAAGTGTCTGCGGTTTAATCTAAAACAGTAGGGGCTTGGTAACTAAGCCCCTTACCACAACCATTGCCACCAGCTACGATTAGTCTTCTTATGAGTGCGGAGAATGGATAAATTCTTCCGAAATATAGCCGTATTAGGATGCTCGTGTCCTAAGTGCTGTTCACTCAAACTTAATGCCTGAACTAATAGCAATTCTGCATCTCTGTAGCGTTTTTGAGCATTGTAGAGTCCGGCTAAATTGTTAATGCTAGTTGCCACAGCCGGATGGCAATTGCCTAAAAGACGTTTTCTCACCTCTAAGGCTTGTAAATAAAGGGGTTCAGCTTCACTGTAGCGACCTTGAGCATAGTACAATAATCCTAAATTATTGAGGCTACTGGCAACATCAAGATGGCAATTGCCTAAGAGAGATTTTCTCACCTCTAAAACTTGCAGATAAAGGGGTTCAGCTTCACTGTAGCGATTTTGAGCATAGTAAAGTCCTGCCAGATTATTCAAGCTGGTGGCAACATCAAGATGATGATTACCTAACAGATGTTTTCTCACCTCTAAGGCTTGCAGGTAAAAGAGTTCAGCTTCACTGTAGCGACCTTGGGTATAATAAAGTCCTGCCAAATTATTCAAGCTAGTGGCAACATCAAGATGTTCCTCGCCAAAAGCAGCTTGGGCGATAGATACGCACCGCTGAAACCAGGATTCTGCCTGATTGCCCACTCCCTGATGCTGATAAAATCTACCTAAGCGATCGAATAGCCAAAGTAAATCCGTTAATCCTTGACCTTTAGAGAATTTGCCCAAACTGTCAAATAAGCAGAGTAAATCTTCATCCCTTACGGCTGATTCTAGGGTGTGGGCTACTTCTTGAATGTGAGGCAGGATCTCCTCCAAAAACGTTATCTGCTCGCGGGTAGGATGATCAGGAATTTGCTGAACCAGTTCAATAAGAATAGCGGTAAAAGCCTGCCTGAAGTCATCAGCCTGAAGTTTTCTTAAGGGTGGTGCTTTATTCTTGCTTTTTTGGGAAACTCCTGAATTAGCAATATGAGGGTTGTCTCGTTGACACGAACAAGTGGAATTTGTAATCGGAAAATAGAGTTGCTGCTCAATCAGGCAATCTTCAGCAGACCCAGGGACGTCAGGATAAGGGGAAAGAAATGAAGACCATTCTCTAGGAGGTGGCGTCTGCGAGGCTGAATCGTCATGGGAAATTTGCTTTGGCAAAGAAGACTGAGTATCCGGTTGAGGGGACTGGGAAATCGGCTTGGACGACGCCTGGGGTGGGAACGGAAAAGGAGGGTGAGACACAAAGACGGTGGGTGCATCCAATGTCTCCAGTTTTTTGCGAAAAAACTCCCGAATTAAGGGCTGAACTGTGTAGCAACCCCGGCGATTTGGCACTGCCTCAATTAAACGCCACTGATACAGTTGAGTTTGGGCTTGGTCGAGATCTGCCTGTCTCCAATGCAAAAAATCACTGGCATAGTCTAACCATTGCCACCGCCAAAGGGTTGGGGCAAATAAGCTCAAAAGTTGACCAACCTGCTGGGTTAGGGGATTGAGTTCTCTCCAAACCCATTCCAAGATGGTGTTGATTCCCCATTGGAGTGTCGGTTGGCTTGGCGGCTGGCTTGCTGCATCAGGATGTCGCGCTTCCAGCCGTTTGAGCATATCAGTTAAAGACATATCGGGGTGTTTGGCTAAGTATCGCCCAACTAATTCTATGCCTAACGACAGATATCCCAGCCATTCACATAATAGGGGTACAACCTTCTGTGCGCCTCGATCCTGCAACATGCGCTCTTTACCCGCTAGGGCTGTCAAGAGTTTCCACGCTTGTTCGGGTGACAGCACATCTGGGGATTGATCCCCCTTACCGCCTTGATCTGGCTGCTGCATTATCATCTTTCATCTTAAATCGTTCAGATAGATGCTCCCCTACAAAGCGTGACAATCTACTCAGCAAGGAAGTATAAGGGTTCTGACTTGCTGTTACACAATGGCAACTTGCTCGCAGTCGGTGATGAGTGGTTTCTATCTTTCAGGTTGCAGTCTGAAAGGCACTCAAAGCCGTAAGACAATGTAAAACAAGTAATACATTTAATATTCTATGATAATTTACGCAAACGCTGCAATCAGCGTCGCGCTGGGAAGTCATTGAAGTAGTGGTAAATTTTTCGGGAAGAATAGATTAAAGATGAGCCTACTGAACGGGTGTTCTACTCAGATATTGCATGAGGAGTCAAAAACCGATTAGCTGGCGATTGGTGCAACTTATGAAATTGAATAGTTTAAATTAAATTGATCTGCGATCGCGCCTAGACGCTGATCAAGAATCGTTAATGTTTGTTGAGCTATTTCCTGGGGAACACCACCATAAAATGCTTGAGCCATTCCACCTGTAATACAGGCAAGCGTATCACTATCCCCGCCGATAAAAATAGCATTCCGAATGGCATCTTCAAAGTCAGTTGATTCTAGAAAAGCGATCATTGCCTGAGGAATAGAACCCTGACAAGAAACTGTTGCAGGTGCAATCTGATCTATCGTTTGATTTAAGTCATAGTTAAATGTGGTTTCAACATAATACTTGATTTCGGTCTTACTGTGACCTATCCGTGCTAAAAAAATAGCCGAAGCGGTGGCTTGTGCGCCTTTAATTCCTTCGGGATGATTATGAGTAACCTCTGCACTGCGTTTAGCTTCCTGTAACACCGTATCCAGATCATCAAAGGCAAAACCAATCGGACTAACTCGCATCGCTGAACCATTGCCCCAACTATTGTAAGGTTCAACATCATCTGACATTCCCCACGCCTGAAAATTCATGCCATATCCGGCATTCGGATACAGGCGATAGTATTGCTTGAGTTTTTCGGTGTAATTTCCTGACGTGAGAAGGGTATCAGCGACGGCGATAGTGAGTACCGTGTCATCGGTAAAATAACGCCTCGGATTGAACAGATCAAAATTTTTGGTTTTGATACTGTGTCCTTCATAAATTGAGCCAACAATATCTCCAGTAATTGCACCTAACATAATTGACCGTTGAGTTTACAGCACTTTCCGCTCTTATGGGATACATTTGATCCCCCTAAATCCCCCATGGAACAAAAAGCGAAGCAACATCTGGTCTCCCCCTTTTGAAGGGGGACGGAAGGGGGATCTAATAGGGGGACGGGAGGGGGATCAAAAAAGGGGAGAACGAGAGGGGTGGGAAGGGGGCTGAGGGGTTAATATAAGCCAATGATATCCATGAGGACATTTACGGAATGACAACCAAACCCTTAAAATCAGCAAAAGCTCGTCTAATTGCGTTTTATCTGCCGCAATTTCATCCGATTCCTGAAAATGATCAAGCCTGGGGAAAAGGGTTCACGGAATGGGCAAATGTTGCCAAAGCCAAGCCCTTATTTCCTGGACACGACCAACCTAAAATTCCGGCTGATTTAGGCTTTTACGACTTGCGTTTACCCGAAGCCCGACAAGCGCAAGCGGATCTGGCAAGAGAGTATGGAATTGAAGGGTTTTGTTATTGGCATTATTGGTTTGCGGGTAAGCGGGTTTTAGAACGACCGTTTAATGAAGTATTAAAATCAGGTGAGCCGAATTTTCCGTTTTGTTTAGCTTGGGCAAATCAAACTTGGACGGGGATTTGGCATGGTTGTCCGGATCGGGTTTTAATTGAACAAACGTATCCTGGTTTGGCAGATTATACGACTCATTTTTATACGCTCTTGGAGGCGTTTACTGATCCCCGTTATATCACGGTTGAGGGTAAACCTCTATTTTTGGTTTATAATCCGGAAGAGTTGCCAGATTCAAAACAATTTACGAACTGTTGGAGAGACTTGGCGATTAAATCCGGGTTAAAGGGACTCTATTTAGTTGGAGTTGCCCGACATGAATACTGGTTTCCTGAACCTAATGGGTTTGATGCATCTATTATTATCAATCCGGATTATGCTTTTACGCAGGATTCAGCCCGAATTTTTCCAGAGAAGCGGAGTTTAACGAAAGTTAAGCAAAGGTTTAGCGCATTCTCATCCCGGAGGTTCTACCAAAAATATAAACGGTTTTCGGATTATCCGCTACTTTACTCTTATGAAAAAGCGATTAAGTGTGCTTTTAAGGGCAGTCACCCGTATTTTGTCACTTATCCCTGTATCTTTCCGAATTGGGATAACACGCCGAGAACAGGTATCTATGGATTGGTGTTTCTGAAATCAACGCCTGATTTATTTAGAGTTCATCTGCAAGAGGCGATTGAAACGGTATCGGAACGGGAACCTGAAAAGCGGCTAATTTTTATCCGTTCGTGGAATGAATGGGCGGAAGGGAATTATTTGGAACCGGATATGAAATTTGGTAAAGGATTTTTAGAGGTTATTCGCGATGAAATCTATAGTTGAAACTCAAATCAGAATCGGCGATTGAAATCGCTGCTACACAAACATAGGCGAAGCCTTCCCGAAGGGTAGACCGCCTGCGCGGACTGGATGATAAAGAGCTTTTAAAACCAGGATTTGCTATGATTGTTGTGTTTCCTATTTAGCAAGCTAATGGAAAATTGTAGAGCGTTAGTGAGTTCGCGAAAAATGATCTGACTTTTTACAGGAAGCCTCGAAACCTGCGAAAGTCAGGGCGGGTTTAGTCACATTTAGGCGCAATTGAAAAGATAGTAGTAAAACCTGCCATATTCACTCGAATGTTGTGAAAGATTACACGCCATGTTCGACTAGCGACGTGAAGAATAAATGTCGTGAACAGTCAAGAATAATAGCCTCTTTTATTAGGATAAATTGCATTTAGTAACAGAAGTGAAAAACAACCATGTCATACAGTGATTTTACTTTAGAATACCTAGAGAACGACTTTAATCTAATTATTCAAGAACGAGTTGAACTCTTTGACTCCGTAGAACCTGTCCTGCCTAGCCCTCTATTGAGTGAAACCTTAGAGGAAAATATTCCTCTGGCATTAGAGATTAATACGGAAAAAGCGCGTTCTGAGATGATTGTTACTCCTATCCTCATCGAAGTTCGCCGAAAATGCAACCGCCAAATCAGCCTATTTTCGGGAACTGACTTTAATGTTGATAAAGATCGAGGACTTAACGGTCGATGTGATTTTATTCTCAGTCATTCGTCCAAACAGTTGGAAGTGACAGCACCAGTCGTCACACTGGTGGAAGCTAAGAATGATAATATTAAATCAGGAATTCCTCAATGTATTGCTGAGATGGTTGCAGCTCAAATTTTTAACGAACACAAAAATAATGAAATTGCTTGTATTTATGGAGTTATTACAACCGGAAGTATTTGGAAATTTCTTAAATTAGTCAAAACGACAGTTTCTATTGAGCGCGGGGAACATTATCTGAATAATTTGGACTTGATTTTGGGGATTTTTTCACAGATGATCCAGACAACTCGTCCTCGATCTCTACCCTTAGAACTCTAAGGTGTGCGATCGCTTGACTTGTGCAACTATTTTGTAGCATTATGAACGATAGGTAGGGTCAGGGCGGGTTTATTCACGTCTAGGTCTATTGCAGCAGATAATAGTAAAACCCGCCCCTACAAACTTAACTCCTGCTGTGTCTATCACCATTATCGATTCAGTGCAAATTGAACAGGCTGATGCGTTGACCCGCTATTGGGCTTGGCAAGCGGCAACTGTTATTATTTCAGATGGTGCTTATGGATTAGGACTTTTCCCAGGTGATCCGCCAACACCAGCAGATTTAGCTGAGCGGATTAATTCGTTTCTGTTCCCGGAATTCCTGTGATGGTAATGTAATGGTACTGGTGTGGCACACCAAGTTTGATAGATTAACCTTACGCCGGGAAACTGTAGGGGCGCAAAGCTTTGCGCCCGATTTAATGGTTAAATATATTCCACTATTTTAGCTAGGTTATGCCAATAAGCGGAGCATTTTTTCTGGGTAAACTAACGCCATCGTTAGCTTGAACTAAACGAAATGTTTGTCGTAACGCAGCAAACGTTGATGGCGCTAAAGCGCAACTACGAACGTCTAATATTCGGCTTAACGGTATTCCTCTGGATCAAAAGTCTCTCCAGGAAAAAGGTTGTTATTGAAAATATGCTCCAGAGAATAAGGGCATTCTGGGGGAAAGGTTTTGTAACTCAAAGAGGTTTCGCGAACGGCTAAATCTAAGGCATCTTGGTATCCATTCTCTAAGGCTTCAGGTAGGTAAGGTTGCAGACTGGGACTTTTTTTAAGCAGCCGTTCGATGCGACGGCGTTGTTCCCGGATAGTGGCAAACCAACTCCTTGAGCGCTTATCAGATTGAAACTCCCATTTGAGCAAATGTCCTAATAAAATTCCCAAGCGATTTTCCAGCTCTTGCCGTTCCTGTCTACCCAATGCTTCTATCTCCTCAACCAAGTTGGGAATATCTAACTGACTCCACTTTTGTTCCTGGAGCAATTTTGCTTGTTCCTGTGTCCATCCATAAAAGTCGAGTTCGTAAGCTGGAGACGATTTATTGGTTGTTTTCATTGGCTTATTTTGTGGCTAATCTATTGATAAGTAGGTGGACTTTCATTAAAGTTAACGGTTGAGATTAGGCAACAGGCAACAGGCAACAGGCAACAGTAAGGATTGATCGGCTTCTTCACATTTCTTAGTACAGCATACAGAATTTATGTCCAGGTACTTAGTCTAACAATCCGGGTTTATCGCAAAAGGCAGAAGGCTCTAGGGCAAACAGGGAGTTACTTAGGTTTGGCAAGTTGCTCATCTTTCAGGGGACTGATGCAAATCAGCATCTGATGGCGCAATAATCAAAGATGGCGAAATGGGGAATAACTGCTGTGCAACCGACAAAGCGACGCGAACAAATTGAACAAATCGTAGTTACCGCTGAGCAGATGCGCGAGATTGAAGGGCGTATCTTTGAGGCAGGAATGCCTGTCGCGGCGTTGATGGAAAAGGTGGCGGGGTTGATTACGAGGCGGATTCAAACCCTTTATCCCTATCCGCAAACGCGGCGTGTGGGTGTGTTAGTGGGTCCGGGACATAATGGTGGTGATGCTTTGGTGGTGGCGCGGGAGTTACAGTGTCAGGGCTATGAGGTGCTGATTTACCGTCCGATTAATAAGCTTAAGGAATTAACCTCGCAACATGCTGAGTATGCGGAAAGTTTGGGGATTCCTTTTTATGAGCAGATTCAGCCGTTGCTGGATTGTGATTTAATTATTGATGGATTGTTTGGCTTTGGGCAAACGCGATCGCTCGAAGGAAATCTGGCGGATACGGTTAAGCAGTTGAATCAACTCTCCCAACCTATCCTCAGTATCGATTTACCCTCTGGGATTCATACGGATACCGGGGAAGTCTTGGGTACGGCACTTCGGGCAAGTCGCACGTTCTGTTTGGGGTTGTGGAAGCAGGCTTACCTGCAAGATCAAGGATTGGATTATCTGGGTGAGGCGGAATTAATTGATTTTGGTATCCCCTTGGCGGATATTTGGGCAGTTTTGGGTCAATCACCGGGACGAATGCGGGTGACATCCTCCATGGTGCGGAATTGTCTGCCGCTAAAACGTCCAGCCGCTACTTATAAGTATAAGGAAGGGCATCTACTGCTGATTTGTGGCTCAACCCAATATTCTGGCGGTGCCATTTTAACCGCACTGGGGGCGCGGGCGTCTGGGGTGGGGATGCTGTCTGTGGCGGTTCCGGAATCGCTGAAACCGTTATTAGTCAGTCATGTCCCGGAAGCGCTGGTGATTGGTTGTCCGGAAACCCCCAGTGGCGCGATCGCACAACTTCCTGATTCTGTAAACTTAAGTAAATTTAGTGCGATCGCCTGTGGTCCGGGTTTGACGCTGGATGGGAAGTCTTTGGTACAAGAATTAATGGGGGTAGAATGTCCTCTGATCTTAGACGCCGACGGCTTAAATAGTTTGGCGGAACTAAAAACGATTCCTACGTTAATCCGGCGTCAGGGGGCGACGGTGTTAACGCCTCATGTTGGTGAGTTTAAGCGGTTATTTCCTGATTCGGCTGAGTTGCTTCCCGATCGCGTGAGTGCGGTACAGAAGGCGTCTCAGTTGAGTCGATCTGTGATTTTATTAAAAGGTGCCAGAAGTGCGATCGCTCATTCCCAGGGATCGGTTTGGTTGGTGCCAGAAAGTACACCCGCCTTAGCCCGTGGTGGGAGTGGGGATGTGCTTACGGGGCTGATTGGCGGTTTAGTCGCACAGCCCACTACAGCCAAATTTCCCTTAGACGCCACCGTCGCGGCGGCGGCTTGGTGGCATGCCCAAGCTGGGATTTTAGCCGCACAGGAACGCACCGAGTTGGGCGTGGATGCTTTTACCTTGTCAGAGTATCTCATCCCCGTATTTCAAGGGGGTGTAGAGACGTAGCATGCTACGTCTCTACACTATCCTGTTCCCTGTTCCCTGTTCCCTGTTCCCTGTTCCCTGTTCCCTGTTCCCTGTTCCCTGTTCCCTGTTCCCTGTTCCCTGTTCCCTGTTCCCTGTTCCCTG
>NZ_JAVJQN010000137.1:0-17373 GCF_040218245.1 Coleofasciculus sp. E1-EBD-02
GATAATTGATTGGGTAGGGGTACGGCATTGCCGTACCCTATGATAGTTAGCGATAACCTCTCAATTTAATCAATAATAAACCTTCTGCCCTCTGCCTTCTGCTATATCGCGCCAACGAATCACACCCAGGATTCAATCCACCATAATCTGTCGCCTCAACAGACTCATCATTTCTCCCGAAGCACCATAAGGAATCGGTGGACTCCATTCCCTCACCTCGGCAAACCGTAAGCGATGCAGCGTTTTGATAATGCTGTTGATCCCTTTACGGGAACCAATCACCATCACCTTGATAAATTCTTTCTGAGAAACCGGATCAGTAGAAGTCTGAATAGAAACCTCAGCAGAGGGCAATTGATTCTCATTCGGCACAAAGTACGCTTACATTTGAGTTCACCTGATTTTGAGTTGCGACCAGATGACTATATTTATGTAGTCATTCTCATCATACACGATGGCTATATAAATGTAGTCATTTACTTGCTCGTAAGGCTCTGACACGATTAAGAGTATGGGAAGAGTCGGCAAAGCCCTTAAGCAGGTACTAGAGAATTACGACATCAGTCAGAACAAACTGGCGGTAGCGCTGGGAGTAAGACGTTCTGTGGTTTACCGTTGGTATCACGAACTTACAGATCCCACAGCCGAAACGGTTGCGGAAATTGCACAGGCACTTCATCGCATTAATCCGAGTGCAGCAGCAGAATTTATCCGGTTGTATTTGGGTGAGTTCCTTGAGACGGAGGAGGATAGTTGAAGAGAAGCGACTCCTGCCCCCCCATACTCCTATCATCAGCAATTCGCTTTGGAGCTACGATCCTATTGAAGAGGTGATCAGCGAATGGAAAAATTAGAAAAATATCGCTCATTAGTTCGCAAGCTATTAAATAATCATACCCCTGAAGATGCAAACCAGTCAGATTCAGAAATAGAGTGTCAACTCATTTTTGATAAAGAACATGACCACTATCAGCTTCTAGATATCGGTTGGGATGGACTAAAAAGAGTCTACAACTGTTTCATTCATATAGATATTAAAGATGGCAAAATTTGGATTCAGCGAAATAGGACGGAAGCTGATTTGGCACAAGATTTAGTAGAAATGGGTATACCAAAAGAGGATATTATTCTCGGTTTACATCCTAGTTATAAACGTCCTTACACAGGCTACGGAGTCGCTTAGTGCGATCGCACAACAACACTATGGAATGAAGATCCGTCCCACTCCTATGCTATTTTCAGGATACATGATGATTTCAGCAAGACGGGCAGCACATCGCTCTCGGTATTCTCGATTACTCAGCCGACCAACAGTGCCAATCGTTACAACAGGTAATGATGTGGGTGTATTTTCTTCTCGAATTGTTTGTTCTAACGAATCCTCGCCTATCATTCTCCGATTGGCGGTTAAAAGGATCATTTGATTCAGTTGGGCATATCGCCACACAACGCGGTCATTGCTATCAGTTGCTAATCCCGCTTCTTCCATTAACAAAAAGCGTATCGACAACAAATCCAGCCATCCTTCACTGGCTAAAGTTCCTTGTAATAGAACAACGTAACCCTCTAAATTATGGTCAACTAAAATGATCATGGAGTTAACCCAAGCTTTGCTTTCCAGGCTTGGAGTTTTCTATAAATCTCTTCTTGTCCGGGTTTTGGGGGTAAAGTGGCAATTCGTGCCAACCGCTGACGATTCTTTTCTGCCCAATAGTCCTGAATTTCTTGGGCTGTTTGTAAAACCGTTTGATACTCAGCGTCTACTTCACTACGATGGGTTTCAATGTAGGATAATGCAGCATTAGCTTGTTCTTGGGTTAAGGGTAGCCAGTCTTGAATTAGCTGAGGAGACCATCCTGACGTGAGATAATCCATGACATCATAAAGAGTAATCCGGGTTCCTGCGATCGTCAATCCCCGTTCTGTACGGATGATAGCTGATTGTTTATTGGATGATTGAGTCATACCTATACCTTCTTTCTAGATTCATGTAGAGATGCGCCATGGCACATCTATCAATTATCGGAGCGGGTTTAGCTGTTTAATTTTGGGATTGACCGATAACCTCTCAACAAAACTCGTCATTTATCCCATTGCACATTTGTAAATTGTAGAGGCGGGTTTAGCCGTTTAATATTGGTATTTACCGATAAGATTTCAACAAAACCTGCCCTTGATCAAACAAGGGATGATTTCCTCTCGAATAGTTACGTTTTTTTAGGAATTATAGCATTGATTTCGATAACTGGATTGGTGTTCTATCGCGATTTCCCATTTGATGCAGTACCTTGATAAGCTTGGCGCACCACATAAGTGGGATGATCCTGTTTTAGACTCCCGCCGACTTGATAGCTGTAGTCTGGATGGGATGCGGTACTCATCCTCAAATCCCCCGAAATGGTATGTATCCGTTAATTCCGTAGGGTGCGTTAGCGCAGCGTAACGCACCACCTTTATTTTCGCCCAGAATTGGTGCATTCTGGCGTTAAATTATTTTATCCTAACAATTTTTCCCCCGTAGGGGCGCACAGACGTGCGCCCTTCTGACGTGCGCCATTTTACCAATTGCGTCCAGACAATTGGCAAGGTTTACACCTGAATAATAGGAAAGGGCGACCCGAGTTAATTAAGTGGATTATCATTTTTAATTGATGCAAGCGGGTCGCCCCTACCAGATGTTTATAGCATTGTAAAATGAATGAGATCGCCTTTATTATCTTCCCCAATTGGTGCGTTACGGCGCTAACTAATTTAATCCTCACGATTGATACTAAATCAGCGCCTAACGCACCCTACGTTGATGATGAAACACCTGGGTTCTCCTTCTCCCTTGATGGGAGAAGGGGTTAGGGGATGAGGGTGAAGTACGAATGATTTAATCTCCTAAATTATCGCGGAAATAATTCCGATACAAATCACAACGCGGAATCCATGGGAAAGTTGACCCGAATCGGCAGAATCACGGGTTTCTTTTCTTCCCGTCTATCCCGCAATTCCCTCGCCCGTCGCACTTCCTCTGTGACCATTTCACTGGTTGCCGATTGGGAGGATAATAAGAGGAGGAAATAATCACATTGCTCTAATTCCTGGTCAATCCGTTCCGCCCAATTTTCCCCTAAACGAATACTGGCTCCCGCCATAAACGGTTCATGTCCAGCGGCTAGCCTCAGCATGGGTAAATTGCCAAAATTAGCTTGGGGATTGATATCAGTAATCGCCCCATCAATGGACGCGCCTTCTGGAAAATCTGGACGCCCATAACCGATACTTAAGAAGCGATGCATGGGTGTAACGGAGAGGGACAAGGGAACGCCTTCTCCCTGATACCCAGTTATCTGCAAGACGGCAAAATCATCCTGGCGACTGTCTCCCAGATACACCAAGGATACCGATTTCCCCTGCACTCGTACTTGTTCCCAGCCACCAGCCGCTTCCACCACATGGGCGCAGGTGAGAAAATACCCGTCAGACGAGAAAAAAAACCCCGTCCCTCGGATAATACCATCCTCAGCCGCCGCGATCGCAACCGTTGCCCGTTTTACCTCTTCCCAACTCATCAGGCTTGATTACCGTTTCTATTGATCCATTTTCCAACTCACTTTAACCCTCAAACCCTTACAAATGACCAATGACAAAGGACAATCCCCACCTACTTAACCCTGCCAAAATCAATCTCCGGAAATGTGAACCACAACCTCCCGATTGTGTCTCTGCTGGCGATGCTCCCAAATATAAATCCCTTGCCACGTTCCTAGAACTAATCTGCCATTGCCAATGGGAATTTGTTCTGAAGTTTTAGTTAAAGCCGTCCGGATATGGGCGGGCATATCATCGGGTCCTTCGGTATCGTGGATGTAACTGCCATCTTCTGGTACTAATTTGGCAAAGAAATTTGATAAATCCGTCAGGACATCGGGGTCAGCATTTTCTTGAATCACCAGACTGGCTGACGTGTGGCGCAAAAATACGGTACAAAGTCCGGTGTCAATTCCTGACTCCTCAACGATGTCTTTGATGTTTGAGGTGATGCGGGTAAAGGATTTTGCGGTTGTCTTAATCGTAAATTTATTTTGGTAATGGGTCATCGATTCATTAAATTAGGACATAGATTCTCAAGTCTAGGCGAGAAGGCTAACCTAGTTGCTTGAGTTCGTGGTCTTCGTGGTCTTCATCGTCTAGTAATTCTTCAGCATCCTCCTCATCGTCTTCGCGATCGCCAATTCCTAATTTCTCTGACAGGTGGGCGACTAAAGGGTCTTCCTCATCTACGTTTTCTACTTCATCATATTCGTCTTCCACGTTAATGTCGGGTGCTTCAGATTCTATCTCGACGGATTCTACCTGTTCTAACGTTTCCAACGCTTCTGTTTCATCTGATTCTTGATCACATTCATTAATTACTGATGTTTCGACGCACTCAGTAACCACCTCTACCAATTCTGTCTCATCTGCCTCATCTGCCTCATCTGCCTCATCTGTGTCATCCTCAATGTCATCCTCCAATTCCTCTGGAGTGTCAGCCATAACCTGTTCAGAACCGTCTATCTCATCAGTATCTGCTACCTCATCGGTATCTAATACCCCCGATTCATCTAGCTGTTCTACCTGAGGGTCCCGCCAAGGAGAATCATAACGATGCCACGGTAGGATTGGCTTATTGGGCAGGTTGCGCGTCAACACCGTAATGTTGTCTGCGTCGGGTTCTGGTAAATTTAACCGTTTCCCAGAAGAGTTTTTGTGAACGTGTTGAGAAGTCATAATCGCAAGACCTAGCCAAAACTACTCAGGTCAATCAACGGCACGAAGTAAATCCCTACAACATGCAAGGTAACAACCAAGGCTAACCCCCAGGTCACATAGGCAGAATATTGTAAAGATGATGAGACATCCTCCAATCGCTGCTTGTTTGCATTATAGGTCTCTACTAGGTTAACAATCATTCGTAGTTGATATTCATCTGGCGACAGGACGAGATAGCGTTCCAGAAATTTTTTATCGCCCAGATTGGGGCTAACCGCTAACTGGCGCGGTAAGAAGGCGTTGATCAGCAGAGTGAAATTTACCAGAAATCCGAAAAGTTCGGCAAGGCTAAACCCGTTGGGAAAGAATAACAACCGTGATATGGTTAAGCTAGTGAACAAAGCTCCGTTGGTAACAAATAAGATATTTAACTTCGTGGTTAAGGTTTGGCTTTGCTCCCGTTGCTGATCAATGACCAAGCGGACATCATGAGCGGCTAATTCCAGGGTAGACGATGTGGAACTCTCTTTTTCTTTTTTCTGGTCTGAGGGTTTGGTCGTCTTGGTGGTTTTCGTCGTCTTGGCTGTTTTAGTCTTCGTCGCCTCTGGGGTTTTAGGGGGTTGGGGAGGTTTGACGGTTTCAGCGGGTTCTGAACCTTTCTGGTTTTTTGCGGTTTCGGTTGTCTTGGGCGTTTTAGCCGTCTTCGTCTTCTCTGTAGTCTCTGGCGTTTTCGGCTTGTCTAGGGTTTCAGTGGCTTCTGGATTATTGCTTGTCTTGGGCGTTTCTGATGCATCTGAGGTTTTCGAGGTAGGTGCGGTTTTGTCTAGCAGGGAATTCACAGTAGCTATCATGTCAGGTTAGAGAACGGGATGAGTGAGTTTGTAAATAATGGACAACAGCTTGCGCGATCGCGTCAGCCCCATCTTTGGCGATAGGCTGGGATTGTCTGGGAGGATTGAGAGATTGGTGTAAAAATTCCCAGTGACCTAGGAAAAATTCTTTTGGGGTCACAATTTGATGGTACGCATAATTTTGAATACCTTCCAGTAGGAAGGAAGATTCAGCAAAATCTTCGCGGGTGAGGGAGACGATGGGAATGTCTAGACGTAGTGCTTCGGCGAAGGTACTGTATCCCGGTTTAGATACCACTCGTCCACACAAGGGCATCATATCCACAGGGCGATAGTCTCGACCCAAAATTTTCACTAAATTGGGTAAATCGGGGGCATGGGGATCAAAGGTGATAAATTGCCAGTCGGGAAACTGAGACAGGGTACTGTAGGGAATTGCCTGCAAACTAAGTCCACCAAAGGTGAGTAATACTGTTTTCTCTGGGGGTGAGGTTAAACCCAGCCTTTCCCGCAACTGGCTGACTGGATAACTGGGTGTCCCACCTGTGAGTCCTACATCGGTGATCTGGGGGAATGCTGTCATCGGTTCGTGTAAGGGGAGACGAAACAAGCGATCGCAGACGCTGTAACATTCACCAATCCAATCGGCAATCTCGACAAATTCTCCACCCCACGTCCGGTAAATAAAATCCCAGCCGAAGTTACTCATCATCCAACCGGGAATCCCTGCGGTTTTAGCGATTTTGGCAGCTAAGGGGGGAATATCTGCTAGCACAAGTCCGACACGATTGGTTTGGATAAAATTAACTTCACCGGCAATTATTGAATTTTCGGAGGCACGAATTTGCTTGAGTTTTGCCAATGTCGCCGCCTTATCCATGGTCAAGCTATCCGACTGAATCACGCCAATATCAAAGGCGCGGGGGCGATGAATAAAATCTCCGGGAATATAAGAGTCCAATAACCAACGTGGGGCTGTGGTTACTAAAATTAGTAGGATGTCTGGACAGAGATTTTGGATGGCGGCGGCGGCACAAGCCGCACGAACCGCATGACCAAAGCCATGGTTGGTGATCGCGATGTATACGGTAGGTCGAGGCATATTTATTTAAGGAGGTGGGAAAAATTAAGGTTAAAGGCGGAGATCGTCATTGGTCATTCGTCATTGGTCATTCGTCAGGGGTTGAAAAATCTTTACATAAATTAATATAGTTGATTTTCACCCAGCGACTTAGGCAAGATGTAAATCACAGATGTTTTTGCTTAATGAATTCCGTTATTTATTTTATCGGTGTTTTTTATTGATTTTTTCCATGATCAAGATATTTTATAAACTTTTAAAAAATCTCATAATTATGTATAATTCTGTATAATTACTCTGAGGAATCAGGTTGAAGTCATAAGTATCTGATTCAATTGGCATAATTGATAAGAAGGCAGGGTAATCTCTGGCGAAAAGAAAATAACCCAGTTTAGGCGACCTTTCCGGGGTGGCGAGTTTTGTCCTGAATCCACAAGACAATTTCTGTAAAACAAGACAACACCCTTGGAAGGATTTAAGACTGTGACAGCCAAACTGAACGCGAATGGTCGTTATCAAAATTTACATCCTGCTAATAAATGTTACACAAGGGAACATCAACCTGTTCCGCAAACGTTAGATAAAAAAAGCAATAGCCGCCTGAACTCATCTCTACAGAATGTTTCTAGCCTTGCCCTCTATAGCGTAGCGGCATTTGCTGTCCCAGGTTTTTCCCATCCCGCTTGGGCAACGTCTTCAGTGAAGACAACCTATCAGCCTGATATTGCTGTCCCAACCCCAATTGAACCCAATGAAACCCAGGCAGGATCATCAGTAACATCAACAACTAGCGCTCAAGCTGTTGCCTCACCAGAATCTATTATTGTCCAGGAATTTACGCCAGAATCGAAGGCAGAGGGCAGAAATGGGGAAATGGAAAGACGGGAAGAATTTCCTAGTCACCAGTTACCGATCGCTCATCATCAATCTCCCATTGAGGAAAATCGAGTCAGGCTGGAGTTTTCCGGGGAATCTGAATTAACCTTGCCCACTCTAGACGCATCTGAGTTGGAGATGGCATCGCCAGAATTAGAACCTCCCGACCAAGTTGTGCCAATCGTGGTGAGTGCTAGACAGACAGGGGACAATCATCAACCTAGAGTGGAAAAATACACACGAGATGATCCTGATGTCAAGACTTTTGCCATAGACAGGGAAAATCACGCAGACACGGAGGATAAGGAAAACAGACAACCTGTTGCCCTGAATCCGAAAAAGCCCTGTAGTGCGACTCAACAAACGATGTTGGCACAAGCACCCAATCAACGGACACAACCTGCACCCTGTCGGGACGTTAACCGCTTGCAAGAAGAGTTGCGATCGCTAGAAAATATAGACACTCAAGAACCCTTACGTGCCTCCCCAGCTTTGAGTATTGTTATTCCTACAGCTTATGGCGCTCATCGCAATACAGGGTTTGTTAGCGCTACCTATCAAGAACGCACCCGCTATAGTGATGTTGATGATGGGGCGCTAGGCATTGGGATTGGGTTGGGTGATGCTGAGAAGTCTGTGGGGGTAGAACTTTCATACGCACTGGCTAGTTTCGGGTCTAATCGAGATTTTGGCAGTGGTGGTTTTAACGCTAAAGTGCATCGTCGCTTACCCCAAGGTTGGGCAGTTGCAGCGGGTTGGAATGGTTTGATTAACCTGGGTGATGATAATGACTTTGAGAATTCCGTTTATGGCGTGGTGAGTAAGATTATTCGGACACGAGAGGATATTAATCAACCCTTTAGTCGCGTGGCAATAACAGCGGGAATCGGTAATGGACAGTTTCGCACGGAGGAGGCGGTAGAGGATGATAATGGCACGATTAATGTGTTTGGTAACGTTGCGGTGCGGGTGGCTGAACCTGTGAGTTTAATTGCTGAATGGACGGGACAAGACTTGGGTGTGGGTGTGTCTATTGCTCCCCTTAAAAATATCCCATTGGTGATTACCCCAGCATTGCGAGATATTGCGGGGGCTGGAGATGGGGCGCGATTTGTTTTGGGTGCAGGGTTCGCGTTTAAGTTTTGAGTATGTAGGGGTGGGTAATGGGACTTTCTTTTTGCATTGATGATAATGTTTGTGCAAAATCCGCCCTGACGTAGGGGCGGGTTTAGGGACTTTCTTTTTGCATTGATGATAACGTTTGTGCAAAACCCGCCCTGACTGAGTGTTGTATAAATTGGAATATGGAGTGAATGGGATGAAAGTAAAGCAACGGATAGTTTGGACAATAACAACGTTAGTCATGGGTACTGGGTTAATCACCACATCTACCAATGCTCAACCCCCCAACCAATCAGATATTACCGGAACGAATATCTGGAATAATACTGCACCTATTTTTGATCAAGATGGCGAATTAGATCCAGCTATATTAGAGAATGCCCGTCGTCTGGATCAAGCCTTAGAAGAAGCGGCTGAGGGTTGCTGTAATGCAGTTCAGCCAGAGGCTCCGCGTCGATTTGCTAGAGAACCGGGAAATCCGAATCCGGCTTGTGCAGATTGTCTAGAGTTGAATCGTTTAGTTGAGGAAACCGAGATATTTTTGGATGAAGTCAATCGCACTCAGGGAGCGCGAGTTAACGCCAGCCGTAATCGTCTTTGGTAGAGAAGGGGAATCGGATTCTCTTGCTCCCCTCTTGCTCCCCTCTTGCTCCCCTCTCCCAAGCTTGGGAGAGGGGCTGGGGGTGAGCTTACAGGTGTAGGTTTTTTATTTTATGGTTGGGACAAGACAAGGAGGACAAGGATGGAAAGAAGACAAGGGGGAAAAACCGTACAGAATTAGGTTCGGTTAAACTAACTTCTAAAAGCCGAAACGCCCTATTTTCGTTCTCACTCTTCCTTGTCTACTGGTCTACCTGTCTTCCTTGTCTTACCTCAACCCCAATCTTAAAAAACCTACCCTTATGAGCTGGGGGTGAGGGGTTGAGCTTAAGTTGACACGGATGACCGAAAATCCGCCCCGACACAAAACCATATCCTCCCCAGCTTCCCCGTTCAAACCTGAAAATCCGGATCAGAGTTAGCGGAGAAAATGCGATCGCGTCCTAAGGCTTTGGCTTTGTAGAGAGCGCGATCGGCAAGTTGGACTAATTCACTGGACGAAAGTTGATGGGATGGAGTCGTTGTAGCGATTCCTAAACTGAGCGTTACCCAGGGATGAATCGGAGATTTGGCATGGGGACGTTTGAGTTTATCCATTTGGTAGCGGATTTTTTGGGCAACGATAAAAGCGCCTGGATTATCTGTATTGGAAAGAATCACGACAAATTCTTCACCACCATAGCGAGCGACTAAATCACTCGGTCGTTGAGCCGCTTGGCAGATGGCTTCAGCAACTTCTTTTAAACAATTATCTCCCACCCAATGACCGTAGGTATCGTTGTAGGCTTTAAAAAAGTCAATATCACACAAGATTAAGGATAGAGGAGTTAAGTTACGTCTAGAACAGATTAATTCCTCGGCTAAGACTTGATCGAAACGGCGGCGATTGGCGATTCCGGTTAAACTGTCTATTTTGACCAGTTTCTGTAGATGTTGGTTATCTGTCTTTACTTTTTGATAAAGTTCTGATTGTTGAATCGCAATAGACACCTGTTTGACTAACTGGTTTAAACAATCAATTTCCCAAGTTTGCCATTGACGATTAGGGGTACAATGATGAGCGATAATTATCCCCCATAATCGATGGTAAACAGGAGACTGAGGTTTTTTTAGATCAGACTCACTGTTACAGATAGGTATCGCTAAAACAGATTGCTTGTGCAAATTGAACAATTTTGGTTTTAGCTTAGACATGTTTTTACTGTTAATAACTTGAATAAACTCTTCATTGTAGGACAATATCTGAGGCAAATTTAAAAGTTCATGAATTGCCGGAATCTCCGGATAACTATTGCTATAGTCAGCCGCTACTAAAAGCATAGTAGGAGATTTATCTGCTTGATAGCGATAGATGAGAACCCGATCAGTTTTCAGGAATTGACGGACTTGGGTGACAGTGGTGTGTAAAATTTCTTCGAGATCCAATGAGCGTCGGATCTGCTCAACCATACGCTCTAAAATCCGCTCCCGTTTAGCCTGCTGTCGAATTGCCTCGCGATCGCGTTCCCGTTCAATGGCGTAGCGTATAGCCCGTATTAAGTTTTCTCCAGCAAATTGTCCCTTTATTAAATAATCTTGAGCGCCTTCACGAACCACTTGAATTGCCAGCTTTTGATCATTAAGAGAGGTTAAAACAACAATCGGAGTCGTGGGTGCTTTTGCTTTGACTTGAATGACAGTATTTAATCCTTGACTATCCGGAAGAGATAGATCGAGTAAAATAATGTCGAAGGTAAAGTCTATCAATTTTTTTATCCCCTGACTCAAACGCTGAGCATGGGTTATGGTGAATTGATTAGTGTTTACTGCTGAAAATAATTCTTGGATTAATTCAGCTTCTACACGATTATCTTCAATTAAGAGAACTTTTAGAGTTTGACTATCCAACAAAACAGATTGATTGCATTTTAGTCCATTCATGGTTATGATCCTATGATTTATTAATTAGATCTAAAGTTTAGCTTAAATTATAAATACAGTTATATTTTATCGATCCTGGATTATGAATCTGGAACCATGAACTTAATAGTCTTAGGCGATATCCTAGTTTTCAAGTTTCAGATTAACATCCGACTCTTGTGAATTATTACTAACTTAAGAAATAAATTCGGTATACGCGAAGACGTATTTCAGTAATATAGTGCCAGGTTATATACAATTTACCTGACCTAAATCATTATCGGCAGCCTGAATGCCAACTCGCTGAGTCAATGACTCATATATAATAATTTTTCTCCTATCTTTGGGTTGAATTGACTGCGCTAATTTCTGTCTCTTTAGGTAGATGCTCCCCTAATCACATCAGTTCAATAATCGAAGTATCGAACTTATCGCAAAAGGCAGAAGGTTATTACTGGTACGTAGTTGTTTCAGTTATTCAATCTGCCCTAACCTTTAGGGCGACAGTGATAAATTCCGCAACGAGGGTAATTTCCCCGCCCCCTGCACCATGGGTGTCAACTTAAGCCACATTACCCACGATAGGATACTGGGTGTGGGGTATGGGGTGTGGGGGAAAGCGAGCAATTTTGGGGAGCTATGTATTAAACGGAGCCTGTTTGAAAAAAACATTGTGGATGAATAGGTGAGGTGAATGGTGGTAGGTGTGAGGTTTTTTTGCCTCCAACAGACAATTCCATCCTGACACCCGACACCCGACACCCGACACCCGACACCCTTGCTCAACCGAGCTTTTCGCTCTAAGTTGACACCAATGCCCCTGCACTCGTCAGACAACCTTCCATAGACATAGCCTATACATTCCTGCATGATTGCCTTTCCGCTTAAGTTAATACTAATGCACCCCAATCGACCCCTATAGCGTTTGGCATTTGACTTTTGACGTTCTGGAAAGCTGTATTAGCCTTTTTATTTCGCCTGTAGTCTTTGCCAAAGGGTAAAACTTAGAAGAATAATTATACTACCACTTGTAACAATAATCACCATTGAAGTCATCCCTTGCAGTTTCATCGCCAATCCGTTACATGCCAACGTTATCCCCCACAGGGTAAAAGCCGCATGACGTTGAGAAAAACCCCAAGCTAGTAAGCGGTGATGTAAGTGATCTTTGCCTGGAGTTTTCAGGGGATTTTTTCCCGCCATGAGTCGCCGAACAAATACCTGAGTCGTATCTAGCACAGGCAATAATAAAAAGAATGCGGGCGGTACTAGAGCAAATACCGTCGTCACTTTCAGGTTACCTAAAATACTGGTTGCGGCTAGCACATAGCCAAAAAAGTAAGCCCCCGCATCTCCCATAATGATCCGGGAGGGATAGAAGTTGTGTCGTAAAAATCCCAGTGCAGCACCTCCTAAGGCTGCCAAAAGTAAGGTGGCGGCGGCTCTAGTTTCAAACTGTGCCGAAACTGCCAACAAACTCATGGCGGTAATGAAGCTGATCCCACCCGCCAAACCATCCATTCCATCCATTAAATTAATCGCATTGGTAATTCCCACAACCCACAACCAGGTCAACACAATGGAGAATATCGGGTCGATGGGAGTGCCAAAAGGCGTTTCGATGCGGATATCGCTGGCAATCAGCAAGAGGGCGGTAAGGGTTTGACTAAACAGGCGTACATACGCAGGTAGACCAAATTGGTCATCGATAAAGCCCACGAGGACGAGGATTGAACCACCGAGCAAAATCGTCAGCACTTGGGCTAAGACGCCTTCGATGACAATGGGTCTTAATAGAGTAGCTAGGACTAGCGCCGCTATGACACCCGCATAAATTGCCAATCCACCCGCGTTAGGTAGGGGTTCTTGATTGAGTCGTCGGGCATTTGGTTGATCCGCCCAACCCACTTGCAGAGCAAATGAGCGTACTGCTGGAATCAAACACCACGTTACCCCCCAAGCTAACCCGAAGGTGAATATAACTGCTAGCCAGCCACTGCCACTAGGGTTGGCAATGCCGAGAGACTCTAGGAAGCTGTACAAATCTATCTCCCACTTCACGCTCAGACTGCCAATAATTATTATTCTCAACTGTACAGGAATCAATTCGGCAAAGTGCTACCACAATTTTGGATATTGATTCGGTGTAGTAGTACTTACCGGACACCATTGTATTGATCCGGGTTGTTGTAGCTCATACTAAATTCAGGTTAACAAGGCTCCAGGGTAGAAGGCAGAAGGCTGTGAGCCGATTATTCGGGAGAGGATGAGGGCGGATGGGGATCAGAATGCTGATGACTCTCTACTGTCTCAAGGTATTGACTATCCAGTAAAAAAGCGCCCTTAGAAAAGCGAACTCCCCAAAATCCGCCGGGACGCCGATCAAGGATCACCCCTTCTTCACCAATGCTAATCACATCCGGGGGTCGCAGCATCGGCATAGGTTCGGCTGTTTTAACATAGCGGGGTAGGGCAATTAGGCGAACGCGATCGCCAACTTTAAAGTCTTCGGACATATTACTCGGTATGGGTCACTGCTGATTAGTTCCTAGCTTATGACGAGATCTTGCCACACGGGTAATAAATCTTAAGATACCTTCTGGTGATCGCGCCCCTGATCAATTAAACAAACCTCCGTCTTTCTTGTGTAGGGGCGACCCGCCTCCCATCCGTGTCAACTTAAGCTCAACCCCTCACCCCCAGCCCCTCTCCCAAGCTTGGACTTTGCTGGCGAATGTTACTGGCATAGCGTGAAATCCAATAAAATCGTTAGCCGCTCTAACGTATTTCGGTCATTCTAGGGCAGAATGTTAAATTCGCCAGCAGTATCAACCACTGGTGTCACTGAACAACCAATGACAAATGACAAATGACAAATGACGAATGACCAATTAAGGAACTTGCCAAATGCGCTGATGGTAAGCTTCCGGATCAGCGTAAGGATCAGGAGGATGCTCCGAGTGATTATGACTATGGTGGTGATGATCATGGTGATGACCGTGATCATGATCATGAGTGTGACCCGTATTATCCCCCACTGCCGCTAATCGGAACTTACACAATTCACAATTCATCTGCACCTGTCCCAATTGCGTCTCAATTTCTCGTTCCCGCAATACCGAGAGTAATTCCGGTTGAATACCCATTTCGGGTAAACAGGTCATCGTAATATCCGGATATTGCTCCTGCTGCTGCGCTGTGATGTCAAATATTTTTTTCACCAGCACCCCGGTAAACAGGAAGTAAGGCAGAACGATAATCCGCTTAGGCTGGAAAAGTCGAGCGCGATTGAATCCTTCCTCTAACCGGGGATGAGTAATCCCAATAAAGCAGATTTCAACCGTTTTATAGCCACTGCCTTCCCAGAGCAGACGCGCTAATTTGTAGACATCACCATTAGCATCGGGATCACTAGAACCGCGACCAACAACTAGAAGAACCGTTTCACTTCTGGGAATTGAGGACATTGAACTGTTCTCTGATGGTTGATCCAGTTCAGCCAGTCGCCGATGCCATAACTCCAGAATTGCCGGAGTAATGCCAAAATGACGCCCATAATAGAATCGGATTTGCGGATGTCTGGCTTTAGCGCGGTCTAACTCGTTGGTGACATCAAATTTATTATGTCGCGCTGCAAACAGCAAAATCGGCAGGACGGAGAATTCTGTATACCCTTGTGCTACACATTGGTCTACGCCCTCCTGAATACTGGGAGTGGTTAATTCCAGAAAACACGGAACAACCGGGCGAGACGAGTCTAACCCTTGGTAAGCCTGGGCAAAATCCAAAAACCCCTGACGCCCCTGCATATCGCGGCTACCGTGACCAACCATTAATAGGGGGCGGTTAAGGGGGAGTGGTGGCAAAGAAAGTGAATCTGGAGTGAAATGAGTCGTGTCTACAGTCGGCATTAAAATTAAGCTCCCTTCCCGTGCGAGGCGGAAATATAGAGTGGATAAGCAACAGCTAGGTATTCTGGCTTAGGCGAAATGTCAGCGAGGTTCGTCGTTGCGCTGTCTTCGCCATAAACACTGAAGCATCGACGACAAACCTGAAAGAGCGTGACATTTCAACCTTGACAGTTGCCGCACAGCCCCGGACTTACACCGGAGTTTCCCTAGGTTGTTGCCATTCAATTGTGCCTTGATATCTTATCCGATTCGGCAACAAGTCAAAATCCAGGGTAGGGGGTTTTTCCCTAGCTTGTAGTTGTAGTGGCGTGGCACAGCTAAAATGGTGGAACAGGTTGTCGGTTGGGTTTCGACTTCGCTCAACCCAACGGAATCTAGGGCTTTAGCCCTTACTACGAACCCAAGCTAATCTATCTAATTAAGTGTGCCACGCCACTACCCATTTACCCATCTAGGATTGGGTGTTCATTATCCTGACAATCTCACTGAGGGTTTGGGATACCGATCGCGGATTCCAGCCTAAGTCTTGACGCGCTTTCGTTGCATCGACGCGCACGCACCGATCATAGACGTAATGCACCCGTTCCCGACTCAGGGGCGGTTGCCAATTCAACAGGCGTCCGATGGGGTCAAGGATGTTTCCGGCGAGTCTCACCAAGGGTTTGGGGGCTTCCGCCGGAACCGGAATCCCAGTGTCTTGACTGAGAAGGGTGAACATCTCACGGGTGGACAGATCGCCCGCCGAAATGATATATTTCTCGCCCGGTTGACCCTTTTGGGCTGCCAGAATCATGGCGTTAGCTAAGTCATCAACGTGAACAATCCCCGTAATGCGATCGCCCCCCGCCCATACCTTTAAGCCGCCTTTGAGAAATTGCTTGAGTACGGGACCAAAATGGGGGTCATCTGCACCAAAGATACCAGACGGGAGGATACTCACCACGGGTAATCCTTGGGCGGCAAATTGGTCTACAATTTGTTGGGCTTGGTATTTGGTGCTGTCATAAGCCCCGGAAAAGTCGGTTTGTTGGCGTTGAAAGGTTTCATTCACCACTTGACCTTTAGTGTCACCAAACACGCCAATGGTGCTACAGTAGACGAGTTTGGCTACACCAACCGCTTGAGCCACCTCTAAAACAGCGCGAGTTCCCTCAACATTCACCCGTTCCATTTCTTTGGCATCGACGAGTCCTAATTCCACATAGGCGGCGGTGTGAAATACCCAGTCTACACCAGTCATGGCTGTTTTTAGGGCGTCGCGATCGGTAATATCGCCGTAAACCAGTTTGACTTGGCAATCCGAGAGACGCTGAAGGTTGCTAGACTTGCGGACGAAACCGACAACGCTATCCCCCCGTTGTTCTAAGGCTTTAACTAAATGAGAACCGGTAAATCCGTTGGCTCCGGTGACTAGGGCTTTCATCACACCTCCTGGCTTTTAGTGTTAACCAGCCTTTGATTCAAACCCAAGGAACCAAAAGCTTAAGTCAGCTAAAGCTGACTAGATAAGCATAGCCAGGAAATAAATTTCCGGCTGAAAGCTAAAGTAAGCTAAAGCTTACTGAGGAAGTCTTTGAACCCGTTTCAACGGGTTTAAGCTCTTAGCCCGGAGTTTGAACTCTGGGCTGATTTTCTATTGATTCTGTAAAAGTTCTCGAATTCGTTGGCGAAACAACCGCACGGCTGTTCGCTGTCCCTGAATATTACTTTGTTCAATAAAACTGGGAATCTCGGTTACGGGTAAAAAGGGAAACGTGATGCTTTGTTGTCTCGGTTCATATTCTCCTTCAACTAATTGATAAACCTGGAGAGTTTGACGAGTATACCTCCACAATTCCGGAACACCCAGAGCCGCATAAATAGATTGTTTATCAACAGAGGAACTGGTATAATCCGACTCAATCGCTAAATCAGGCGGTGGGTCAATTTCCAGATTAATTCGTCTACCTCTGACTCGTGATTCATTTTGGATATAGAAACAGGTATCCGGCTCAATAAAACGAGTTAAGTCTTCGCGCTTCAAGCTCAATGCACCAACTTTCTTAACTTCTATTTCTAACTCATCGGCGACGGCTTCTATAAAGCTTTCGAGCATCCCTTTCGGAACTTCATGGTCTTCCAGTGGCATTCTAATTTCTAATACTCCCTGAGAATAAGCCATTCTACAGGCTCGGTCTTCGCCAATTTCCGCCAGTAATGTCTTAAAGGTTTGCCAGCTAACGCCTTTTAAGGTAACGACTGGTTCAGCGCCCCTTTTCTGGGATTGAGGCGTTGGTGTTGCTGTTGTCATAGT
>NZ_JAVJQN010000139.1:0-14265 GCF_040218245.1 Coleofasciculus sp. E1-EBD-02
ATAAATCCAGTTTTGACGGATGAGATAATTGGCTGAGTTGTAAAGATTTTTAGACTGCCAAGACAAGCTATCTATTTCCCTCCAAAAACGATGCCCTTTTTTGATTATATGTCTTTGGGCTAGTAGCATTATTGTCCGTGAGATTTTAACTCGGCTATAATCTTTTCGGTTTTTCGTTTCGACCTTCTTAATCCGTACATCCGCGAGCAAAAGGAAGTGATAATGGCGATTAAGTCTTCCATTAATTCATCTTTTTTATCCTCACTTTGATTAACAATTTCAACTTTTTTGTCTAATTCTTTGAGGAGAATCTCTATATAATTCGTTCCAAATCTAGCGAGACGATCTTTATGTTCTACAATTAAAATATTGTAGTTTGGATCGACTAGGATTTTTGCCAATTGTTTTCGATTGTCATTTAAACCACTTCCAATCTCTTTGACAATTTTATAAATTTTGTAGCCTCTGGCAATTGCATAATCTTTTAACCGCTCTGCTTGTCGATCTAGATTATCTTTGTTTTGGGTGCTGGAAACTCTTGCATAAATACAAGCTATCAAGTCAGGTTTCAAGTTATCATCAATCGCCTCCGAAGTTATGATAATCGTACCAGACGGCAATTGATGACCGGTCAAGTTTCCTTGTTTCCACCACCTCCAGGCAGTTCGATAACTGATTCCTGCTTTTTTGGCATAGTCTGAGAGTTTCATGTCTATATATTACCCAACATGACTACATCTGACTATATTCTTATTGAAACTTTACAATACTACTCGCCATTAATAATT
This sequence comes from Coleofasciculus sp. E1-EBD-02, assembly GCF_040218245.1. NCBI lineage: Bacteria > Bacillati > Cyanobacteriota > Cyanophyceae > Coleofasciculales > Coleofasciculaceae > Coleofasciculus > Coleofasciculus sp. E1-EBD-02. The sequence goes on from NZ_JAVJQN010000139.1 coordinate 789, forward strand.
AAATGGACACAACTGGACTCGAACCAGTGACCCCCACGATGTCAACGTGGTGCTCTAACCAACTGAGCTATGCGTCCGAACCAAACAGTATCTTACTGTAGCACGACTCTTAGAAAAGTGGCAAGCCAATCGGATCAAGCCAAAATAGTTTTTCTCCCTCCACCCCCCTGCATCCCTGCATTCTCGCCACCTTTTTGCGAGCTAATAGTTCTAACTGTCGCTGGTTTTGCTAAAATACCTAGGTTGTTCAGCCTAAACCAGCATCTTTGAATCAATCAGTAGAAATCTCCGGTGTAGATACCTTAGCGCAAGAACTTGCGACAATCCAGCAAACAGGTTCTAAGCGGATTGCCCTGTTAGGATCGCGTCATGTACCCATTACCCATCAACATCTGATCGAGATGATGAGTTATGCCTTGGTTCTAGGTGGCAATCGTCTGATGACCTCTGGCGCAACAGGTACGAACTCAGCCGCAATTCGTGGTGCGATGCGTGCTGACCCGAATTTGCTGACGGTCATTTTGCCCCAAAGCTTAGAACGCCAGCCACGGGAGTCGCGAGTTCAACTCCAACAAGTGATGCACTTAGTAGAAAACCCAGAAAATGATCATCTGTCTCTGGCAGAAGCCAGTGCGTTGTGTAACTCCGAAATCATTTCCCGATGTCAACAGCTTATCTGCTTCGCCTTTCATGACAGCAAAACCTTGCTGAGAACCTGTGAGGAGGCAGAGGAACAACGCAAGGTGGTGACAATTTTCTATTTTGATTAACCGAAAAGCACGTCCTGTACCCGATGCGATTTATCGCATCTAATTCATCGCCCTAAATCATGTAAAGCATGAATAGCAGCTTGACACTTCTGAGTCACGGCGGCTAAATCAGGTCGTTTCGTTGAAGCTGGGGGGTCAATGGGTTGACCAATTCGCACGGTTACGGGTACAGGACGCGGTATCGGTGATCCTTTGGGAAAAACGCGATGAGTCCCCCATATACTCACGGGTAATAGAGGGGCGTTTCCCTTCGCTGCAATTAAGGCAGCACCCAGCTTGGGTTCAGGGATACGACCATCTGGGGTGCGCGTTCCCTGTAAAAAGACACCCACAGCCCACCCCTGTGATAAACACTCAATCGCCGCACGAATGGCACTCCGGTCTGCTGCGCCCCGCTTCACTGGGTAAGCGCCGTATAACTGAATCGCTTGTTTGAGTCCCGGAACCCGAAATAGTTCCTCTTTTGCCATAAATGCCACCGGACGCCGCACGCAATTGGACAAAATCGGCGGGTCAAAGTCACTGGCGTGGTTACTGACTACGACGAGTGGACCATCCATCGGCACATGTTCAGCACCATGGATGTGACCTCGTAGGTAAATGTTAAGCACTGGGCTGACTACCGACCATTTAAAGGCGTGGTAGAGAATTAGGCTAGCAAAGGGTTCGCGGTTTCTAGTCACAGAATATCCAAAGTGGGTAGGAAAAATTCAATTTAACGGTGGATATCGTCATTCGTCATTGGTCATTCGTTATAGTTTACTTTGCCTGTGTTGACTTGGGAATTGGGGTGGGTGTAGCCATGAGGGTACTTCGGCGATCGCGTAACGCAGCGATCGCGGCTTCCCAGGTGAAGGTGAACGACTGAAACGAATCTGGTGTGATCTGATCATAGTCGAGGGCGTTGACGACACTCTCAAACTTACTAAACAACTGATGTCGAATGGCTTCAAGACTGCCTAAATCTTGACAGCATTCGATCTGCTTCATTAACGCCAGAATCTCTTGATTATAGTTGTCACCCTGGTTTTTCTGTTTCTTATCCAGTTGGGATTTCAATTGCCAAACCCAAGACCCAATCAGCAGCGCGATCGATAGTAACAAACCCAGCCACTCAGCATTCTCTTGCAGAAAGGATGGCTTCTCTCGATCATAATAAGCTTGGGCACCAGGGTGGATGGGTAAAATCGTCCCCACCAACACGCTAGGGGGACTGATGTAGGATGCTTCTGGCATCACAGCCGCTAAATCCTGACGGCGTTCGTACAAAATGCTGGTAATCTCTTGGATAAGATTGTCATCAACCTTCTGATGAGCTAAGAGTATCCTGGGTAAGGCTACGGTGGGTAAGTCAGTCGCCGGAATAGCAGGAGATCCCTGATAAGCGCCTTTAGGAATAAACCCAGCATCCAACGTCGGTTGCTTAATTTTCATCGCTTCGGCTTGATCAATCGGTACTAACCGCCCGCCCCGGTTTTGTACCAAATCGAGGATGGATTGATTCCCTGGCGGGCGAACCCGAAACACGGCATCGACTTGGTTATTGCGAAAAGCCTCATCGGTTTCTTTTTCAGACACAGCAAAGGCAAAAAAGTCCGTTTCTTCCAAGCGATAATGTTTGGCAACAAATAAAAAGGACAGGTATTGACCACCCCCTTCTGGTGGCAGTCCAATCCGTTTTCCTTTGAGATCTGAGACTTGCTGAATGCCAGAGTTGGCTTGAACCACCAACTGAAACATGTCTGGGAATAATTTAGACACAATTCGCGCCGAGGGCAAAGCCGGGATATCAGCCTGGGCTGTCGCCAGTTGAACTTTTTGGTCTTCTAGCAGTTGTATATTTTCCTCGGAACCCTTGGTTTCCAGAACTTCGATCTGAATTTTCGGGTTATATTTGGCAACCACTTGTGCCATTGCCTGACTGAAAATATAACTTTCCCCTTGTTTCGATCCAGCTGCTATGGTGAGATGATGCACTCGGTTACGTTTAATCACCACGTATCCGGTTAAACTCACAATTAAGCCTAGGCTGAAGAGAATTAGGAAAATTTTCCGACTTAACCGAATTGGATACCGATGGGACATAGTTAAGTAGGTGGACATAATTAACGTGGACGGTGAAGATCGTCATTCGTCATTCGTCATTTGTTTATGTAAGGGTTTGAGGTTTGTTTACAAAACTTAGTGGGCGTGGAAAATATATAACCTACAGTAGATTCCTGAGGTTAACGTTGGGTTAATAGGTTAACTGGGCAAATCCGATAAACTACCGATATTTTCCAAGGCGGCATCCCGACACATCCGTTTAATTAAACCTGTGAGAACTTTCCCCGGACCAATTTCTACCACTTTCTCAATCCCTTCCTCTGACAGGTGTAAGGAAATTTCTCGCCAGCGCACACTTCCAGTCATTTGACGTTGAAGGCGTTCCTTGAGAACAGCCGCTTCTGTGGCGGGTGTGGGTTCTGCATTGGATAACACTGGAATCTTCGCGTCACTAAAGGGAACAGACTCTAACACTCCTTGAAACTCCGTCGCAGCTGATGCCATGAACGGTGAGTGAAACGCCCCAGATACATTTAACCGCACCACTCGCTTGGCTTTAACCTGACTCAATACTGCTTCTACGGCATCGGGGGTTCCAGAAATCACGACTTGTGTTGGACTATTATCATTGGCTAACACTACATCCTCATGCTCCTGGATGTATTCGTCAAGCTGGTCTTGATTAAATCCAATTAAAGCCGCCATCATACCACCTGAAGCACTATCCATGAGTTCAGCACGACGTTTGACCAAATTTAACCCCGCTTCAAAGTTGAAGACACCCGCCACGTAGAGTGCGACATATTCGCCCAAACTGTGACCCGCGACGAGGTGTGGTTGATGTCCGCGTTCCTGGATGATGTCGGCTAGGATGCTTTCGATGACATAGAGACAGGGTTGAGTATAGAGAGTGCGAGACAGTTTCTCTTCAGAACTTTGGCACAGTTCTAGCACGTCCCAGCCTAAGATTTCCTGGGCTTGGGCGAATTTGGCTTGAGCCATGGGTAAATCGGCTAAGTCAGTTCCCATCCCGACAGCTTGAGAACCCTGTCCAGGAAACACCCATGCAGTTTTAGTCATTTTGTTATTCCTTGATGTTGGTCAGGATATTCATTATCTCAGGAGAAATGCGCGGAATGCATCTTTCATTGACGCCTAACTCAAAGTTGTCCTACTGTCAATGCTTAATCGGAAATCAGTGCAGACAACTTAACCAGGACTTACGCAGCTACACCACATATCGTGGCAAAGGTGCGTTACGCTACGCTAACACACCCTACACATAGAGGCTTTCCGTAAGTCCTATTAACGACGAATAATCTGTACCAAAGTCATCCACACATAATCCAATTGAGCGATCGCGCTGATCGCGTGCGTTGGTAGCGTCGCTCTATATCTACTCGTCCGTAAAAATCCTTAAAATTTTCTTTAGTTCTTCTAGTGCAGGGTGTTCTAAATTCCAAATATTCACTTTTTCTTTCATGATATAGTCAAAGTTTTTCATACTGCATTTTCTTTCCGCTTGTTTTTTCTCTTTGTTTGAACAAGTATCGAATCTAATGTAGAGACTAACCCAAAACTTGTCAAAGTCTTTATCCGTGATTGATTTACCTTCCTGATTTAAACAATCTCGCCAACTGACTAAGCAATCAGCAAATGTAGAGTCCTGAGACTTAATGGTTTTTAGTACGGTTTCTAATTCACCTTTACCATCTACATTGGTAAAGTAGCAGGATAACTTGATTACCTCTCCAGTCGCCGTACTAATTTCTATAAACTTTCCTGTTTGTGATAAATTGGCACTATTGGTAAAAACTTGATTAATGCATTCATTCACCCATTGAATTCGCTCATCTACAGAAAAATTATCGATATCTATGACAATGCCGACTTTTTGTATATCTCTTTTCTGAATGTCGGCTGCTAAAGCTTTGAGAGCATTAATAAGTTTAGATTTGCTCAATCCTTCCAAACATTCGTAGTCATTGATGCAAATGGGAGGCTCTATGGCAATATCATAATTTAAGTTATCTATTAAGGCTTCCATGAAAAACTTATCATTTTTGCTCTCAACGATAAGTAAGTTACTCACCCCTTACTCCTTTGCCATGTTCTATAGCATATTTTAGTGTTTCTAGATCACGATTAATTCCTATAATTGAATTGCTGTTAGGCTTCCTGGCAATTTCAAAATAGGCACCAATATCTTGATATTTACTTACTCCTGTCTCTGTAAAAGCTTTAATCATCTCTAAACTATGGGTGGTGGCAAAAATTTGTATGTCTAAATCTGAAGCTAGTTGAAATAAGTGTTCCCAAAAATTCCCCTGTTTAGTATAGTGAATACCATTTTCTATTTCATCGATCAACAGAAACTTATAGTCGTTGTTGATTAGCTTGATCATGATCGCTGCTACGCGATTCATCGCGTCTCCAAACAAGGAAAGCGGTAAACGCCCTTTCTGCTTTTTCCTGACTAAGTAGAGTGTCGGTTCTCCAATAGAAAAACTCTCTACTTTTTCAATCGAAGGATCTAATATTTGAAAGGCTTTGAGGACTTCCTCATCTTTGTCATTTAAACGAGCTTTGTCATACTCTTCAGTTAAATCTTTATTTGACATTCTTCCAAAAGATGGAATGATAGGCAGATTATTATAATCGGGTATATCATGGAACAACATTCCATCTGAAGTTGCTATAACAGGATACTTAGATTTCTCTTGATTATCTTGGATGACTCGAACTTGCAAAACTGACGACGTGGGTTCATTTTTAGATATCAGAGTCAGCAACTTTCTAGCTTCTTCCTCATTTTCCAAAATTTCTATAGAATTACAAACCAGGATTTCAACAATAGTGCTGATATCCTGGATATTTGTTCCAGTTATTTTTATCGTTGTTCGCTTATCTTGATTAAAGAAAAAACTATCCCAGGTTCTCTCTGGCATAGCTTTCACGGCGTCTGATGCTTCTTTTCTTATCCTCTTCAGTTCTATAATAGTTCTCGATTTAGGACAATTATTTAACAACACGGCTTCCAGCAAAGCTGTTTTACCAGCATTGTTTTGACCCCCAATTAGATTAACTCTCTTAAATCCAGAAAATTTTGTTGCTTCAAAGCATCTAAAATTAGTAATCTCAATGTTTTTTAACATCAGTCAGTAATCCACCTTTGGACGTTTGGATGGTTTGGATGAGTTCATTGGAGATGATCAGCCTCATGGTTATCTTAACTGATTTGTGCTTCTAGATTTAGGATGAATGCCACTGACTTTAGAGTTTGTAGTAAGCGCTTTAGCGCTTCTGGCACTAAAGTGCCTACTACGAACCCAGCTTAAGTCAGTGACATTCGATTTAGGATAAGCGGTCGCACTGGTGGTGGATACCCATGAAACCTTTGTCGTTTGGCGATCGCGCTCTTGGTGGGTATATAAACTTATATCGAATGGTACGCTCCTTGTATTCTGGTGGGCAATGCCCACCCTACTGCACTACGGTATATCAAGGGTTTCGGTGATACCAAGTTGCAGTCTAATGTAGAACTTTATTTTCCCCCATCTCCCCCTCACCCCCTCACTCCATCTACTCTATCTGCTATCTTTGAACGCAACTTCCTATGAGGGCACCCACTGAATCCGCTTCATCTCATTTAGGATCAACGCGAAGTTTTCCCGTCGTTAACGCATCTAAGGGCGCTTGAAATAAATACCCTTGAGCATAGTCACAATCCAGCAGCCGCAGTTGGGTTAATTGCTCTTTTGTTTCTACGCCTTCGGCAATAACCTTCATTCCCAGGCTATCTGCCAACATGATAATTGTGCGGACAATTTGCAGGGGTAATCCTTTGGTGCGATTGATCATGCCTGCTTCACAATGCCCTTGAACATCGATGCTAATATTACTAATCAAAGACTGATCAATCTTAATCGTATCAATGGGAAATCGATGTAAATAACTTAACGACGAATAGCCTGTACCAAAATCATCAATACATAACCCAATTTGGCGATCGCGTAATTCTTTGAGCCGTTCTTCGGCTGTCTCTGGGTCTGCCAGTAAACAGCTTTCAGTAATTTCCAACTTCAAATGACTCGGATGCAGATGCGTCTCGTGCAGAATTTTGTCCAGGTGTTCTAGGAGTTCCGGTTGTAAAAACTGCTTGCTGGAAAGATTGACATAAATCGTCAACTGATCAGCCAATTCTTCACTAAGTTCACTCTCCTGAACCGTATCATGCCAAAGTTCTAACTGACGACAGGCTTGGCGCAACATCCACCAGCCCATGGGAATAATTAATCCCGTTTCCTCTGCCATGGGGATAAACTCACCGGGATACACTAATCCTCGGCTGGGATGATGCCAACGCAATAGTGCCTCAAACCCAGCAATCTGATGGGTTGAGAGAGAGACTATCGGCTGATAGTAAATCTCAAATTCCTGGTTTTCCACCGCCCGCCGCAATTCGGTTTCCAACTGCAAGACGCTGAGGGCATTTTGGTGCATCGTCAGGTCAAATATCTCATAGCGGGAGCGTCCTAATGCTTTTGCCCGGTAGAGGGCGGTATCGGCATCCCGCAACAAATCTTCAGGACAATCATAGTTGGTGATATCCCCCTCCTTTCGGATCTCCCGACTTAAAACAATCCCGACACTCGCCCCGGTAAAGACTTCATGTCCATCTAAATTAAATGGGGCGGCTAATTCTTGCTGAATTCGTTCCGCTACGCGGGTGGCATGGTGAATATCTTCAATATCCTCCAGCAGAATGGTAAACTCATCTCCACCCAATCGCGCCACTGTATCCTCTGTCCGCAAACAGGATTCTAAGCGACGGGCAATGCCAATCAGCAGTTGATCCCCAACTAAATGTCCTAAACTATCATTGACCACTTTAAACCGATCTAAATCTAAAAAGAGTAAGGCAAAGCGATAGGTGGGATGGCGTTTGGCTCGCTCTACGGTATGACTTAAGCGATCCATAAATAACGCCCGATTGGGCAATCCGGTCAATGTATCGTAAAACGCTCGGGTTTGCAGTTGGTCTTTTGCTAATTTGTGTTCGGTGATGTCTTCGACTGTGCCTTCGTAATACAGCAATTCCCCAGTGGTCATATCCCGAACCGCACGGGCATTTTCGGCAATCCAAATCACGCTGCCATCTTTGCGATAGACTTGGGACTCAAAATCAGCTACCGCATCATTTTCTTGCAACAGCCGACTAAACTCCGCCCGTCGCTGGGGATCAACATAAAGCTGATGTTCGATATCTGTCAGTCGCACCATCAATTCATCGGGAGAGGAGTAGCCGTATAAACGGGCAAGGGCAGGATTGGCGCTAATATAATGCCCATCAGCCGTGGATTGGAAAATCCCTTCCAAGGCATTCTCAAAAATACTGCGATATTTGGCTTCTGCTTGTTTTAATGCCTGTTCTGCCTGTTTCCGTTCCGTAATATCCCGTGCTACCCAAACCACGGAGTCTTCTAAGGTGGGGGAAATCGTCGCCGCAAACCAAACCTGGCGATCGCGCAGGGGTAAGCTATACTCAATATTCAGACGCGAAGATGTGGCGATCGCTTCCTGGATATAGGTCAAGAACTGATCGGCTTGAGTTGCGCCAAAAACTTGATCCAGGGTTTTGCCCACGAATTCTTTGGCATTTTCAGGCAATAGCCTCGGATCAGGATTCGTCGGGGCAATTTTCAGGAAACGTCCCTGACTATCCAAGACAAAGATAGAATCCGTCATCGCCGCAAATAACGCCCGCAACTCCGCCTCAGAGGAACGCAACGCCACTTCCGCCTGTTTGCGCTCAATCGCTACCCCTAATTGGGCGGCTACGGTAGAAATCAAGTTTACCAAACGCCGATCCGTTTGCCGCGATTCAAACCGGAAAAACGTTAATACTGCCAAAACCTGGTCATGAGCGATAATTGGCACGGCAAAGCCCGCTTTAAGACCACAAGCTTTTGCCATAGAGGAGCGCACGAAGGAGGAATGAGGCGCACGGGAAACATCGGGAATCCATTCTGGGCGACGGGATGCCCACACTCGTCCGGGTAGTCCACAGCCTAAAGCAAAGGTAAAGGCGGGACTGTAATGGCAAAAGTCTTGCCGGGTGGACGCCTCAGACGCTAAGACAGGGGGATAGGGAGACGCCGCGCCTTTATTGGTGTGAGTAGATGTCCGATCCTGTCCGCCTAAACTGTTATCATTTCCTTTTACCGTTCCACCTTGCTGCTTACCCTCTGCCTTCAAAAGCTGTTCCTCTCCTCTGCGCCAAATTGTGGAACATGCTAAAACCTTCCCGTCAGCACGTTTGACCCAAGCTTCGCCCAAATCCCAATGGGTGGCTTGTCCCACTTTGCTCAAGGTGGCATACAAGGCTGACTGAAAATCTGGGGCTTCACCAATCGCCTGGGTCATGGTTTGCAAGAGTTCTAGGGCGTCTGTTGCCCATTTCCGTTCGGTGATCTCCGTAATAAAGCCTTCTAACGCCTGTAATTCTCCGTGGCGAGAAAAAATGCCGCACCCTTGTTCCCAAACCCATTTCTGAATCCCTGTGGCTGTAGTAATCCGATATTCGAGTTGATAGGGTCGTTTTTCGGTAACGGCGGCTTGCACATCCTGCTTCACCCGTTCTCGGTCTTCTGGATGAATCACGTCACTGAACACTAATGCCCGATTTTCCACCAAGTCACAGGGATTGTAGTGCAGCAGATTAAAACAGCCCTCACTGACAAACTCCATCGTCCATTGACTATCCGCCCGACACCGATACGCCATCCCGGGCAGATTGCCCATCAGTGTGGCTAGGGTGCGCTGACTTTCTTGCCAAGCCCCTTCAGCTTGCTTGTAATTGCTGATATCAAAGGCGCTTAAGAGGATGGCAGGTTTTCCTTGAAACTCAATGATCCGGGTACTCGTATCCAGCCAGCGCCTATCACCGGTTTTGGTTAGGATTTGCACTTCATAGCGACGTTTTGCTCCCGTCTGCGCCTTTTCACTTAGGGATTGTTTCGGCATGAAGGCATGGCTACTCGGGTGCAGCAAGTCCCATAAATCCATGGTTAATAATTCCGATTGGCTGTATCCTGTAATTTCGCAGACTATGGAATTAACATAGACTAACTGATTGCCTTTGTAGATTAAGACAGCGGCAGGAATGGTTTCGGCTAAGGTACAAAATTTGACCTCCTGTTCACACACGGCATTAGCAATTAACGGGCGGCGTGTTGATTGGGGTGATGGGGGTAAGGATTGGAGGGATTCGTGGTGACGCGAGTCGTCCGTAATCGGCTGGAAAATGGCAAGAAAGGCGGATTCCCGCTTAACGGTTAACCGTTGCAGAGAAACTAGGCTCCAAATCGGCTTGCCATAGTGACTCGGCATTTTGACCACGTAATCCCGCAAATAGCCTTGACTAAGTAAAACCTGTAATAGTCTTTGTCGTTGGGCGGGATCGTGATAGAAGGATAGAGTTTGGCGATCGCAAACGGGTTGATTGACTCTGGAACTCTTCTGTTGGCTGGGATCAAAGATCGAGCCGTAATGATCGTTAGCATACAGAATCACACCATCGCTTAAGCGGGCAATAACCAAGGGTAGGGGAATGGATTGCACTAGCGTTTGCCACAATAGGGTGTCACTGTCTCCTCTCCGGCTCGATTGTGGATGTGTCGGGATACTGAGAAGTTCCAGTACGGTTGTCTTTAGTTCGGGTTGTGTATCTTGTTCCAATAAATGGCTGTAACTTACTTCTAAATGTTTCACGGCTGCATAAAACTCCAATGTATTGTGCGGGGAAATTCCCTCATCCTCAATCCGGGTTAACTCCCCCCGTTCGCGTTGGGATAAGACAGATGGCGTCAAGGGGTAGAAGCTTTAAACGCAACTCCTGTTCAGGCATCGCCTAACGTTATTTACCTCGCCCAAGACAATAATCGGGTTGATGATAGATAGCACCGTGAAAAATAGATCGAATCAACCTAAGCCTGCTGTATGCGATCGCATCGCTCACTGCATAAGCTTACGTCAGCAACCTCCCATCTAGCACTACTGGCACAGATATCCAGGATTGAGACAGAGGTTTACATTTAGACTTGCCTAGATGAGAACGCCAATACCTCACCACCCACATCACCAGCTTAGATAAGGGCGTATTGGGTTATGGTGAGGTAACTAATAAGATTACACTAAGGTTAAGAATAGGAAACTGTTAGCTAGGCTACACTATAATCCTTAATTTTTCGTTTTCCATAATAATTTTCATGTCAGATGTCAAAGGATTCAATGGTCATCCCGCCCAAGTTTACGCCGTACCTGTTTTTGCTCCCAGCCCTAGTTATTTTGGGATTGACTGTATTTTTGCCCGCTTGTCAAGCCTTTTACCTCAGTTTTACGCAATACGACTATGATTTGACCCAAACGCCTGAATGGGTGGGCTTGACGAATCTGCAACGCTTGGGGAAAGACCGAGTATTTTGGCAAACGGTGGGGAACACGGTGTTATATCTGATTGGCGTTGTGCCAATTTTAGTCGCACTCCCGTTAGGATTAGCGATTTTGGTCAATCAGAAACTGCGCGGGATAAGCTGGTTTCGGGCGGCGTATTACACGCCTGTGGTGGTTTCGATGGTGGTGGCGGGAATTGCGTGGCGGTGGCTTTATGCGGAAAATGGTTTATTTAATCAGATACTCAGTTGGATTGGGTTTAAAGAGGGGATTCCCTGGCTGACGAGTCCAGATTGGGCGATTTTTAGTGTTATGGCAGTAACGGTGTGGAAGGGGTTAGGCTACTACATGGTGATTTATCTGGCAGGTTTGCAATCAATTCCTGACCAACTCTATGAAGCGGCGGCGTTGGATGGTTCGGATGGGTATGGGAAACATTGGGATATTACGGTTCCCTTAATGCGCCCTTATTTGGCTTTGGTGGCGGTCATTTCGGCTATTTCGGCGACGAAGGTGTTTGAAGAAGTTTATATCATGACCCAAGGGGGACCCCGCAATAGTTCCAAAACGGTGGTCTATTATTTGTATGAGCAAGCGTTTGCAGATTTGGAAATCGGTTATGCTTGCACGATTGGATTAGTGCTGTTCTTGGTGATTCTGGGATTATCCCTGCTTAATCTTAAGGTATCCCAAGGGCGCGATCCTTCAGCCTAGAACTAAAGTTCTGGCTAAAAGCTGAAACCCGTTAAAACGGGTTCAAAGATTTATCCCGTCAGCTTTAGCTTATAAGTACCTGGACATAAATTCTGTTCGCTCTACTAAGAAATATTAACAAGTGTCAAATCCTTACAAAGGACGAATGACGAATGACGAATGACGCTCCCCACCGTTAACTTTAATTGTCCCCACCTACTTACTCAAGTTTGGACTGAGAATGAAAATGCCAGGAATGTGATGGTTTCGGGCAATGTGATCGTTGAGATGAACTGGCATAGATGTCCGGTTATTTGTAACTAGAATGAAATTGTACTCTTCACACCAAAGCAATATTTCTGGATCTAATGTTCCTCTTGAAGGAGTATTCGGTTCCCCAACTGCCCACACAATTAAATTGGGGTTTAGCCCTAGTAGTTGAATTTTATAGCTAGGGTCTACATTTTCATCTAGGAGATACTTGAGCATTCTTCTTTTTCTTTCTTTGTTCTGCTCTAAGTTTCCGCATCCGAATAGCCGTAGGTGATGGGTTAAGGTGTTGTGCTTTAACTTGCTGGTGGTTCCACTCTAACCAGTCGGCTAAATATTTACTGACAGCTTCTTTATTATGGAGGTAATAGAGAATTGTCGCATAGACTTGCTCTAAGGTTAGGGATAGATAAGTTTGGGCAATTTCTTCTGGAGTACGGGCGCGATGAATGAAATCATAAAGAATGGTTTCTATGCCTACTCTAGTTCCTTTGAGACGAATGTCGTTAGGGGCGAGGAAATTAAAATAATCTTCGAGTTGCATAAGTAGTTGGATGACGATACAGAAGAAGCAGTTTTAGCCGAGTTCATCCTAGCAGAGAATCGCCCGTCAAGCGGGTGGGCATTGCCCACCCTACTATAGCAATCCTAAATGTGAAAAATCAAAAAACAGAAAAAAGCCTTGAAACTCTTTACCATTGCCCATTGCCCATTGCCCATTGCCGAAAATTATCAGATTTTTGGACACGACTCAAATAGGATTGCTATATATCCCTGTTCCCTCGGTTTAAATGATCTAGACTTGAGTTGAGGTATAATAGTGCCTTCTTCAAGATCATCTACCATCGACGGATATGGCAAGCCAGAGGTTGTGGCATAGACCATGGGAGTTAAGCCTGATTTTAGCAGGATGGGGCGCGATCGCTCCTGTCGCTGCACCTGCAATAGCGCAGATTCAACCGGATACTACTCTAGGGGTTGAACAGTCTATCGTTGCACCGAATGTGGAGATTAAAGGGCTTCCGGCGGATTTGATTGAAGGGGGGGCAATTCGCGACACGAATTTGTTCCACAGTTTCTTAGAATTTAATGTGGGAGAGGGGGGGCGCGTCTATTTTGCGAATCCGGCGGGGATTGATACGATTTTCTCGCGAGTCACGGGGAATGATGTATCGAACATCTTAGGAACCTTGGGGGTAAATGGACAAGCTTCCTTATATTTACTTAATCCTAATGGGATTATT
>NZ_JAVJQN010000140.1:0-24741 GCF_040218245.1 Coleofasciculus sp. E1-EBD-02
GTGGAGCGAACATAAGACCTGATGGGCATAAGTCCAAAGGGCAGTTGCGAAAAACCTCTCTCGCTAGTCGAAGGGGAAAGAAGCAGAAACCTAAATCGTGAGGTTTAGGAATCCCTCGTCTCCGGCGAGGGAGGATGTCAATCACACCAATAAACGAAGGACAAATGACAAATGACAAATGACCACTACTGAGACTGTCTCTGTTTTGCCTGCTGTTGAGCCAGTTGACTGTTTTGGCGATAAAGAATAACCCGATCTCTAGCGGTTTCATAACGGGGATGATCCGGGTTAACGCTACTCATCAGAGTTGAGGCTTTCTCCCACCTCGCCGCTATATCTAACCACTGAGCGGCTGTATTCGCCGTTTTCCCCTCAGCATCAGCTTCAATGGCAAGTCGAACCGCTTCGGTAAAGGGATCTGAAGGTGTCGCGGTTGTTGAGGGGGCTGTTGTTGAAGGTGAGACAGGTGTGGGGGGAGGAGTTGGTTCTTGAGGAGTGGTGCTGGCGTTTAGCGTGGGAATTAAGCGATCGTAAACGAACCAACCGACTAAGAGTAAGAGAACAAGAACGCTAATACCACTGACAAAATGGCGCTGGAAACGAGGGTTTTCTTTAACTTTGCGGGAGGATACCTGGGGAAGCTGAGTTTTCTTCTTTGGTTCAACTTTAGGAGATTTGAATGCCTTGATCCATTGCTGAAACAGGTTAGGCTTACTCAGTATGATTTCTTGAGACCATAAAAGATGGTCTGGATTACGGCTGATTTCTTCTAACCATAGCAATTGTTGCTCCTGCACGATACGGCTGTTAAGGTTTACCCGACGAATGTTACGCGGCGCAATATCTTCCAGGATTTTTTGGATGTGGTTGACGAGAACAGAGCGCTCCAGAGGTTCGGCGACAGGTGCTTCACACAACAGGTGCAACACGCCATCAGCAAAAACCGCTCGGGTTCTGACGCGATCATCGGCTAACTGTTGATTCAGAATTTGAATTATCGCCGCCACACTGCCCTGGTGAGCTTGTTTGGCGATATCATCCATCGAATCGTGCATATTGGGTTAAGCTATGGATTATGTCGCTAAGACTGACTGTTATAATTTACCTTCCGCCGCTCTAGGACACAAGAATCCCACCTGCTTCAACGATGACAAGCTACTTGATCGGTAGATAGGGTGTGGGGTGTAGGGGTTAGGGCATATTACGCCAATATTCTGGCTTTAAGGAATAATTGGGGCAGTGTATTTACAAAGTTTTACAATTAAAGGAAAATATAGCCCAGACTAGGAGGGTTTCCATGCTGCTTAAATCGACAACTCGTCACATTCGCATCTACGCTGCCGAGGTGCTAAACAGTGAATTAGTTGAGAGTGACAACGTTTTAACATTAGACGTTGACCCCGATAATGAATTTAATTGGAGTGAAGATGCCCTGCAAAAAATCTATCGTAAGTTTGATGATTTTGTAGAAGCCTATAGCGGTGAAGATTTGACTGAGTATAATCTTCGCCGCATCGGCTCGGATTTAGAGCATTACATGCGATCGCTCCTGCAAAATGGTGAAATTAGCTACAACCTGGAGTGTCGGGTAATGAACTATAGCATGGGATTGCCCCAGGTCGTGTCTCAGGACTCCTAAGTCCAACTCTAACGCCAAGTGCGATTGCCTTGTTCATCGGTGCGTGCTTGGCGAATCACATCAGAAATTTCTTCAGCGTCCTCAACATGGTGTAAGGCTTTTTCTTGCCCATTTTCGTCTTTGACGTTGAAGTAGGTTGGGACTTCGATGTGATCACCGGTAATATCAGGAGCATCAACCGCGACTTTCTCAGATTTTTGTTCCAGGGTTTGCTCTTCTGGCGAGACTTTATCACCCGGATTGAGCGTATCATGGGTATCTGGGCGTTCTGGCTTGTTCATAAAAAGCTCCTTGTAGTTTGCCTGTCTAGTTTGATCCTAGAAAATCTATGGGGTGATTTACCTCTTTCTAGAGTGAGAATTGTTCTGCAGGAATTGTTTGAGGGTTAAACGACGATTTTCCAAAAAACGACTCCAAAAACCTGGGATAAACTCATCCATCGTTTCGGCTAATGCCCACATTTCTAAGTTAATCATTTTGTACAATAGGTCATGGGAGTTCTCAATTTGCTCCATAAGCTGTTTCATTTCAACACTCGCAGGGGAGTTCAGCTCTTCAAAGGAGTGATCATCGGAGGTGTCATAATCGGGCTTAGGCATATCTGTTGGTACGGTTTAACAAACGATGGGCGTTTGGGGAGGCAATAAGTCCCACGCTATATCTAAGTCCAAAAAAAGTATTATAAATAAAGTTATTTTTTCCCCTAGAGGCAACTATTGTCTGTCAAAGATCCCTTGAATCCTTGGAATTATAAACCGTGGTGGTGTCAGCCTTGGTCGATTCTCCTGACCGGAGTTGTAATCATCGCGGGGAGTTGGATGCTAGCCAAAACGCCCTGGATAACCCTGATAGTGGCTACTCCCATTTTGGTTTGGTGGTTTTACTTTTTATGGCTGTGGCCCCGTCTCTTGCGGCATAGTTACCTTGAGTTGACGAATCGCCAACCCGATCAAGAATCCGAGTCGGTTACCACCATTTATCCCTCCGATGAGTGAACGGCTTCTCAAATCAGACGCTAGAATTTGTAATCAGTAGGCTTATTTAAATGATCCCATAATGGAAATGGATATGCATTGCGATCGCGGCAGTGCGACTTCAACCGCCCAATTACCACTAGCTAGATGTAGCCAAGAGTGTTTCCATGGACAATCCTGCAGCAACCCTTCACTGCCCTAACTACCGCTGTCAGGCTGCCAATCCCCCTGTCAATAAGTTTTGTCAGAACTGTCGCACGCCCTTGAAGCGGCGTTATCTGTGGGCGCTAGGATCGGGGATAGAAGCCTATCAGCCCGAATCGCTAATTGCCAACCGCTATGTGTTGGTCAAGGAACGGATTGTACTGGATACAAAACCAGCAACACCACCGGATACCCCTCAAGAGATTCCGGAGGAGTTGTTGCCCTATTTGAGACTCTCTCCCTATCGCTTACATATTCCCCAAGTCTATGGGCGACTGACAGGCGGTGAAAGACACCAAGATTCAGAAATCTGGCTATTGGAAGATGCGCCGATTCTGGAAACCGATACGGCTGGGACTCAAGGAGAACTCTTTCCTCCCCTGAGAACAGTTTGGCAAGAGGCGACAGCGATACGCCAACTCAACTGGTTGTGGCAAATCGCTAACCTGTGGCAACCCTTAAGCAGTGAAGGAGTAGCGACAAGTTTACTCAATCTCGATTGGCTGCGTCCAGAATCCTCTATCCTGCATCTACTAGAACTTCAGAGAGATGAACCCGCCGCACCAACGCTCAAACAACTGGGTCAGTGCTGGTCTCAACTCCAACCTGACGCCTCCTCGGTCATAAAAAAGTTTTTCGGGCAACTCTGTGATCAATTAACCCAAGGAAAAATTCGCACCGCCGAACAACTGGTGGGACTGCTTGATCAGGGAATCAAAGACTGCGGACAAGGGCAATCGCGTCATTATCAGATTTTTACAGGTACGGATTCGGGTCCAGTTCGCCGCCACAATGAAGATGCTTGTTACCCACCCATCGGGCAACTGTGGAGTCGCTCAACCGATGAAAATGCCTTAGCGATCGTCTGTGATGGGATTGGCGGACATGAAGGGGGTGAAGTGGCTTCGGAATTAGCCATCAATGTTTTGCGAGAGCAAGTGGAACGCCTCCATTTTGATCGCGACCACTGGCACCCAACCCAGCTAACTCTACAACTTGAACAAGCCGCCTGTGCCGCTAATGACGCCATCAGCCAGCAAAATGATAGCGAACATCGCTCTGAGCGACAGCGGATGGGTACAACCCTGGTCATGGCTCAAACCAGCGCCCATGAAATATACATCACCCATGTCGGGGACAGTCGCGTCTACTGGGTAACGCGCCAAGGGTGTCATCAAATTACCCAAGATGATGATCTCGCCTCCCGTGAAGTGCGATTGGGTTACACCTTTTATCGGTATGCTGTGCAACAGCCGACCTCTGGCTCATTAATCCAGGCGTTGGGCATGGCATCGTCTACCACATTACATCCCACAACCCAGCGATTTATCCTGGACGAAGATAGTGTGTTTCTCCTCTGTTCCGATGGTCTCAGTGACCATGACCGAGTGGAACAATACTGGCAAACTGAAATTCTGCCGATTCTGGACAGACAGCGTGATGTGCCAACCGCCGTTGACCATCTCATCGAAATAGCGAATCGCCAAAATGGTCATGATAATGTTACGTTGGCGCTGGTCTACTGTCAGGTAACGGCATCAGCGGACACAGCACCAACAGAACTTGCGCCGCCTCAGCCGGAATCGTTGCCTTTACCGACAACGGAAACACCATCGGAAACCCCAACGACAACCACCATTGTCCCGTCCCAAATGAAAACCCAACCCTTGACCCGACCCAAACGGCGTCCTTGGGGACTTATGGTGGCAATTGTGGTACTTTTGGTTGTGGGTGCAGGACTGGCTTACCTATTATTGCCTCGGCGTTGGCTTCAAGGATTTGTGAGCCAGAGTTCTAATTCTGATGCCCCAGTATCCGTGTCGGGGACGCCATCTCCAACCGCTAGTCCAACGCCAACGCCGGAAACGGTTTCGTCCTTGGAGAACTTGGCGCTGATGCGGGTGACTCGCTCAACGATTACGAATTCCCAAGGACAAGATGTTCCGTTGCTACTTCGGTTAAATCCTCCGGAGGAAAATCTCTCACCCATTCGGTTAATTCCCAGAGGGAGTGTCTTGCAAGTGATTCGGCAATCGTCCGATTCTGGGGAAGAGGATTGGCTGAAATTGAGAGTGTGTTCGACGGGGACGGAAAACGCCGAGACGCAATCGATACAGACCGCTATTAAACAGTCTGCCGACTCTACCCCAGCCTCCCCTACCCTAGCGGACGCCAAACGGCGCAGCAACATTTATCCTCAGGTGCAGCCAGGAGAGAGGGGTTGGATAGAAGTTGTCAATATTCGCTCAAATGTTGACTTAAATGTTAAGGCAACATTGAAACAAAAGGGTGTATGTGCAACGACGCCTCAATCTGAAGCGTCAACGCCTTCCCCAAGTTCTCCTTAACTGAGTACGAGTAGAAACCTCTCTACATTCACGGACGTAGCCACGATGAGACCGGAATAGTACCATATTGTATAAGGTTCTCAACTTGGCTAATCCCCAAACGGTTCCGAGTTTCCGGCGCTGTCTTAGTTTGATTGTGATTTGGTCTGTCACTTATCACAAACTGATAATGTTGCTCTACATCTGGGCGTTGAATGTCTGATATCGAAACCCCTTGCCTCAGTTTAGCGATCGCACGTCTGTCTACGGCTGGGGCAGATAACTTTGCCGTGTGGGTCATTGAAGCTCCTTATCCTGGGGGTTATGTTCATCATGACTCGATTTGGTCTCCCACTCTGACTCAGACTTGGTTGGCTTGGCAACAAATGTTTTCTACGGGTAATTTGCCCCCCTTATTACCCCTGCCTCATCCCTTGACGCCTACGCCTACACCAACACCAACCCTATCACCCCAAAGCGAAAACGCTACACCCCAGACGACTAGCTACGGGGGACGGCTGATGCAGCAGTTGGGCATAGACTTGTGGAATTGGCTGTTTGCGGGTTCCATTCAAACAACGTTGGCGGAAAGTCGGGGCATTGCCCGGGGACAAAATAAATCCCTGCGCGTGCGCTTGGAAATTCGACATCCTGACTTGATTCCCCTTCCCTGGGAAATTATGCAAGAAATGGCAGGCAAACCCGCGATTTCTCTGTCTACTCAACTGCTGTTTAGCCGCACGACGAGTAATGTTGACTCTCTCAAGCCGCTGATCCGCCATGATCAAGCCCTGAATATCCTGCTCGTCTTTGGACAAGATGTCCACCGTTCCGGGGGTGATCAGTCAGCGGCTCGCTTACAGCTTGAACAAGAGGCAGCGGTTCTAGAAAATGTTTTTCAATCTTGTCAAAAGTTTAACCCCACATCCGTTCCCTGTTTTGTGGAAAAGCTGCTACAGCCAACACCCGCTGACTTAATTGCCGCTTTAGACACAGGAGGTTACAATATCCTTTTCTATGCGGGTCATGGTGAACCTGCTCCAGATGGGGGTTTATTATTTCTAAGTCCAGATGCACCAATTAACGGTACGGAACTCGCTCAAGTCTTAGTTCGGAATCAGGTAACCTTGGCGGTATTCAATACCTGTTGGGGCGCTCAACCGGATCAGGTGGAAGGTCAAACCATCCCCCGGAGTAGTTTAGCTGAAGTGTTAATTCAACATGGTGTCCCCGCTGTTTTGGGTATGCGTGACTCGATCGCGGATCACGAAGCCTTGAGTTTTATCCAAAGTCTTGCCCAAGCCCTAGCGACGCGGATGCCGATTGACCAAGCTGTGGCTGTTGCCAGACAACAATTACTCACGCTTTATAAGTTCAACCAACCCGCTTGGACATTACCTGTGCTGTATATGCATCCGGAGTTTCAAGGACAGTTAATTGCTTTCTTAGAAGAAGGGATTACTGAGCTTCCCCCTATGCCCAGCAACTGGAATGGCGTACAAACGCCCACCGCTTGCTTACGCTCCTTAAACTCGATGGGTAAAGTTTGGCGAATTCGCGGTGCACTGATGCGGGTGGGACGCGGGCAGGAGAATGATTTGGTTTTGGATGAGGAAATGTGGGTGAGCTATAAACATGCAGAAATTATCTGTCGCGATACCTTCACTCATCCCGGACAAATCCCGACTTACTTCCTGCGTGATTTTTCTCGCAACGGCACTCATATTTTACGAGCAGATGGGTGGCAGAAAATCCACCATCAGGAAGTGCTATTGGAGTCGGGTAGTCAGTTAAAATTTGGCAGTACTCAGAGTCAAACCCTGGAGTTTATTATTGAAAACCTTTAAGCCAAAAACTTAACAAATCTTAGACTCAGAGAGATTCGAGTCGAGAGGCACACGGCTCAATTCAACGGTTCTAGAAGTTCTGCCAATTATTTGGCACTAACCTTTATTTTCGGAACGATTACGGAACCTTCGAGAGTGCTGATGTAGCTATTCCTATCAATTTTCATCACCACCAACGATCACATAAGGGGTATTATGACCAGTCAACATAAACCATACCAAAATTATCAGGATGCTTTGAGTCAAGCCCAAGGAGAACTCCTAGAGGCACTCTGGCAAACTGAGGACGATTGTTATCCCTGGAATCCCGCTGAACCTGAAGCCCAAGACTATTTGGCAGATCTGGAAGCGGGATTTTCTCTAGATGCTTGTCAAACCGAGGCAGAAATTACATCGGGATCACAAACCCTATTCAATCGCTTGCACCAGTGCTGGACATCGCTAACGCCCTCAGATTCTTCCGGTTCCGCCTCGCTAAAGCGGTCATTGGCTGAACGATTTTCTGGGGTGCCGTCGTCTTGGTTGGACGCGATCGCCAATCAAGCTCAACAAGCATTATCCATGGATATATCACTTGCCGATCAGCTGGTTTTATGCGTTAGACCCTTATTACCCAACTGGACGGAAGATGATTTATTCGTTTTTGCACGTCCGTGGGCTTACGCCATGCGAGGTAATCAAGACTTTGGCGCTATTGGCTCAGTGGAATGGTCTGAATTATCACCCATTGAGCAGGTGCGCTTAAGTTTGGCTATTGCCCATTATACTCTCACCCAACTTGAGGAAGCTTCTGAGGACAATTAATTGCCGAATTAATTCATTTTATGGTATCAGGGCGGGTAAAAGTTGTAGAGACGTTGCATGCAACGTCTCTACCATAAGATGCGTCCTAAGCGCTATGGCGATTACTATACTTAGGTAAGCTCGTCAGATGATAACTTATCAACAAAACCCGCCCAAGAGTCCAATTACTGGGAGGAAGCTATTCCCTGTTACACACCGAGCGTGTTACCGAGCGAAGTCGAGGTAAGCGTTCGACTGAACTTCGACAGGCTCAGGGGTCCGCGCTCACGCCGAAGTCCGAGGTGTTCCCTGTTGCCTATTCCCTGTTCCCTGTTGCCTACCCTCACCACAACACTTATTCAGCAACCCCTAACTAAAAGGTGGTAAAAGAGGCAGCAAAAGTGTAATGAAATAGTAAACTAATGGAGCAGTAAAAACGTAGCTGTCTGTGCGGTCTAAAATACCGCCATGACCGGGAATTAATTGTCCTGAATCTTTGACCCCAGCGTCTCGTTTCATCATTGATTCGGTTAAGTCTCCCAAAAGGCTAGCCACTCCAATTAAGGTACCAAACGCGAATCCACTGAGTTGCCAGTTTGACCATTGCAGATACCAAGCCCCAAGCATAGCAACTACCCCACTACCACAAATTCCAAAAATTGCCCCTTCTACTGTCTTTTTAGGACTAATATTCGATAAGGGAGTGCGACCAAAAAACTTGCCAAAACTATACGCACCAATATCGGCTGCCCAAATACAGGCAAACGCGAGTAGAGTTACGGTTAAGCCTTGAGATAGAACCGTGAGATTAGTCCAAGGGTGAAGCCAAGAGTCATTGAATGAGAAACTCTGGATGCTCGCTGTAGCATTCAAGGGTAATGAAACCCCTCCATCTAAACCAACCCGCAATCGTATCCAGTAGCTAGGCAGATAACCGCCATAGAGTAATCCCAAAATCGAAGCGGCAATATCCGCAATCGTCGCCATCTTGGGTTGAAAGAGCAGGTAAAAACAAATCAGGGTTCCGGCAATGGGAAAGGCAGCATCTGTAAGACTAGAGTTAAGGGCGGCTGTCACCAATAAAAGTTGACTCACAACTAACGTGGTTTTAGCCGCAGGCGCAATTCCTTTTGCCTGAACCAGTTGAAAATATTCCAGTTGACCCAAATAGACGATGACACAGAGACCGAGGGTAAAATACCATCCTCCAGCCACAATCATCCCCATCGCTAGGGTAATCGCTACAATTCCACTAAAAATCCGAGACCAGGGCATAGAACTTTATTTGACACAAGACAGTCGAAATTAACTGTCTGAATAAAACTATTACATTAAGATTAACAATCGGGCAGCATTCGCCGTTAGTCAATTTGAGGGCGGGTAGTAGGGGTTTGGTTACATGGGTGTCAACTTAAGCGCTAAAAGCAGGGGAAGCAGGGGAAGCTGGGGGAGCTGGGGGAGCAGGGGAAGCTGGGGAAGCAGGGGAAGCTGGGGGAGCAGGGGAAGCTGGGGGAGCTGGGGGAGCTGGGGAAGCTGGGGAAGCAGGGGGAGCAGGGGGAGCAGGGGAAGCTGGGGGAGCAGGGGGAGCAGGGGAAGCTGGGGGAGCAGGAGGAGCAAGAGAATGCTCTTGCCGATTGCTTTTTCTCCTGTAATAGCTTAGGGAGCAAGCTTCACGATCAGTTTGTGTCGAAGGCTCGAAACCCTAATTGGCTTTGGTTGTGGCTTAAGTTGACACCAATGTTTGGTTACCAAACCTCTACTAACTGGTAGGGAATCACCGTCCTTGTAGGGCGGTGAGGATGTCAAGAATCCAGCTTCTCCCCACTGAGGATAAACATAGGATTAACAGCCGCAAAGATTTGATGAGTCCCTCGGGTTTCCAAGCGATTGATTGAGGATTGCACAACTTCGATATTACGGGCTTGTAACTCAGCCAATCCTTCGGATAGGGTATAAAGACTCTCTAAATTACTAGCTGTGGCAACAATCCGACCTTGGGGTTCTAAGTAATGCCAGACTGCCTTAAGAATGTCTTTAATCGGGCGTCCTCCCTCAATACAGGCTCTATGGGGTTTTCCTGGTAGATCTTGGAGACATTCAGGTGCAGATCCTTCGATAACGTCAACATTCTCAATGCCGAAGCGATCGCAGTTGCGTTGAATCAGGTTTGCCACCTCTTCATCCCGTTCTACCGCCACAATTTTACCGTGAGGAGAAAGTAATCCGGTTTCTACGGCAATCGTACCTGTTCCTGCACCGATATCCCAGAGCAAGGAATGGGATTCTAGGCGCAATGCGGAAATAATCAGTAACCGTACTTCTCGCTTACTCAGCGGAATACCAGGCAAGCGCTCGAATAAATCATCGGGAATACCAGGAGTGGTATAGTTCCACAGGGGAGAAGACATTCTGTTCGTCCTTGGTCATTAGTCCTTACTTTTGACAACGTTTACACGTTCTAAGCGAGGATCGCTACACCCAGTAATATAGCCGCCCAAGTGCTGAACCTGTCGCAGATAATCCACTGTAGTTGACGCGATCGCACATCCTGGA
This sequence comes from Coleofasciculus sp. E1-EBD-02, assembly GCF_040218245.1. NCBI lineage: Bacteria > Bacillati > Cyanobacteriota > Cyanophyceae > Coleofasciculales > Coleofasciculaceae > Coleofasciculus > Coleofasciculus sp. E1-EBD-02. The sequence goes on from NZ_JAVJQN010000140.1 coordinate 10,328, forward strand.
ATTAAAACCGGAATCCCCGGAGGATAGGGACAAATCCATTCAGCACTAATGTGACCAATGCTTTGGTCTAGAGTTAACCGTTCTTTCGGGGCAAAAAAGGCATCGCGAGGAGACATTGATGGTTCCAGGATTAACCCTGATGTCATTCCCAGTTGGGATAAATTTTGTCTAAAGGAAGTATCAGGACGAGAATAGCGCTGTTGTAAGTCGGTAAAGGCTTGGACTAATAGCTGAATATCTGCCGCCGTGTTCCCTAAACTCAGGATAAACGTCAGATGTTGGAATGTCGGCAACTCAGCAATTACACCCAACTGATCACAAAAAATTTCATCGGCTTCAAACCCACTCAACCCTAACTCCATAACTCTCACCGTCAACCGGGTCGGATCTAGGGTAAAACAGCCCGGAGTATTTGTGGCATCTAACACCGATAATCCCGGAATTTGCTGAATTTGTTCCCTCGCCGCCTCAGCCAGTCTTAGAGTGCGGCTAATCAACCTTTCCCCATCCAACATCATTTGTTGTCGTGCGGCGTCTAGAGAGGCTAAGAGGAGGGCGCTGGGACTGGTAGACTGGACAAGCTGTAACGCTTGACTCAATCGTTCTGGATCAAGGCGATGACCTTTAATGTGCAGCATTGAGGCTTGGGTCATCGCCGTCAAAACCTTATGGGTGGACTGTATGGTTAAATCAGCCCCGGCTGACATTGCACTTGGCGGCAAATCTGGGTGAAATGGAAGGTGCGCCCCGTGTGCCTCATCAACCAGCAAAGGAATATTGTAATCATGTACCCGTTGGGCGATCGCGTGGATATCGCCGCACACGCCATGATAGGTCGGATAAAGTAGCATCACCGCCTTAGCATCCGGATGTTCCTTGAGCGCTTGGCTAACAGCCTCTGGCGTAATACTGTGTGCCAAATCACCAGAGGGATCGGACTCTGGGGTAATAAAAATCGGACTCGCACCCGAAAGAACCAAACCTGCGATCGCGGATTGATGACTATTCCGAGGTAAAATCAGCTTATCTCCCGTACCGCAAGTGGCTAAAATTGACGCGATTACGCCACAGGTTGAGCCATTCACCAGAAACCACGTTTTATCGGCACCAAACGCCTTCGCTGCTAACGCTTGCGCCTCTTTAATCCCTCCTGAAGGGGCAAATAAGTTATCAAAATCGGGCAATTCGGGAAGATCATGCTCAAAGACTGATTTTCCCAATAGATTCGCCAGTCTGTCAGATATACCCTTTCCCCGCTTGTGACCTGGGGCGTAGAACGGTGCGTGGGGGACTCCAGCACAGGCTTGTAAAGCATCGAGTATGGGGATAGTCCTTTGTCCTTCGTCATTGGTCATTTGTCATTTGTCATTTGTCATTCGTCAGTTGTACTATAAAGTATTTGGGTAAAAAATTAGTTAGGTACACAAGGAAGTTCTATGTCGCGATATCGAGGTCCGCGCCTGCGGGTTGTCCGTCGTCTAGGCGATCTGCCCGGTTTAACTCGCAAATCCCCCCGTCGTTCATATCCACCCGGTCAACATGGTCAAGCTCGCCGGAAGCGGTCAGAATATGCGATTCGACTGGAAGAAAAACAGAAACTCCGCTACAACTACGGAGTCACCGAAAAGCAATTGCTTCGCTATGTTCGCAAAGCTCGTCGAGCAACGGGTTCCACGGGTCAAGCCTTGCTAGAACTGCTAGAAATGCGACTGGATAACACCGTATTTCGGTTAGGCATGGCAGGTACTATCCCGGGTGCGCGTCAACTTGTGAATCATGGTCATGTGATGGTCAATGGTAGGGAAGTGAATATCGCTAGCTATCAATGCCGTCCCGGTGATGTGATCATGGTTAAAGATAATGAACGCTCTCGGCGTTTGGTGGAAAAAAATCTGGAATACCCCGGACTGGCAAATCTACCGAGCCATTTAGAGTTTGACAAGAAAACATTCACGGGTAAGGTCAATGGCATGATTGAGCGTGAGTGGGTTGCCCTGCAAATTAACGAACTGCTGGTAGTTGAGTTCTATTCACGGAAAGCGTAGATTGGTCATTAGTCATTGGTCATTAGTCAAAGGACGAATGACTATCCACCAATTTGTGACATGGTGCGAGTGTAGTAACCATCAGTACCAGATTCTCGCTGTTTAAAGTTGATGTCTGGTTTAATCGCGAGTAACTGCTGCACTCGCGCTCTCAATTGGGCGAGATCAACACCGCTACGGAGAGCGCTTTTTAAGTCAATCTGACCTGTTTCATTGAGTAAACAGGGACGTAACCAGCCATCGGCAGAGAGGCGCATCCGGTTACAGCGATCGCAAAAACATTCGGACATTTGACTGATAAAGCCGAGAGTCCCTAAAGCATCGGGAATCTGGAAGACATCAGCCGGTCCATTCCCGCGCACATTCGACTCAACTAAGCCCCAGCGATCGCGGATTTGTTGGCGGAGTTCCTCTGAGGGAATCCAGGCGCGATCGCTAAATAATTCAGGGTTGCCAATGGGCATAAACTCAATAAAGCGAATGTGCCAATGGCGATCAAGGGTAAGGGCGGCTAAATCCAGAACTTCTGCATCATTCACCCCAGGAATCACGACGATATTCAGTTTCAGGGGATCAAACCCCACCCGATGTGCGGCTTGAATTCCGTTCCAGGTTTGTTGCCAGCGCGATCGTCCCCGATTCCCGATAATGGTGTCAAAAGTGTCAGGATTGAGGGAATCTAAGCTAATATTAATCCGCCGTAATCCCGCATCATACAAGTCTTGTGCCATGCCTGCGAGTAAAAAGGCATTCGTCGTCATGGCTAAATCTTCGGTTTGATCCAGGGCGGCAATTTCTCTCACCAAGTCCACTACCCCTGGACGCAGTAGCGGTTCTCCACCTGTCAGGCGAAACTTTTTAAACCCGACTGGGATAAAAACTTCTTTTAATAGCGTCAGCAGTTCCTCATGGGTGAGGAGTTCCTGTTGCAGGATATAGTCAAGTTCTGACCCTTCCGGCATACAGTAGTGACAGCGGAAGTTGCAACGGTCAATTAGGCTAATCCGGAGATAATCGACAGTGTTCATATTAATTCGCGGCTATCCCCCATATCTAGGCGGCTACTGTTTCATGATAAGAATCTTTAACTCATCGGAGAGTAAGGATTATGTATGGAATGCATCGATCAGAGCAAAAACTAAATTGGCACAATCCTGGCACACATGTCCCGTCAGTGTATGTAACTATTAACATGTGAACGTTGAGGCGCATCACTACTTATGTTAGGCAAGCTACTGGATGGTCGTTACCAAGTCAACCAAGTCCTCGGTGCAGGAGGATTTGGTCGCACCTACCTGGCACAAGATACCCGGCGTCCCGGTAACCCGATTTGTGTGGTCAAACACCTTCAGCCCGCGAATCGTGACCCCAATTTCTTAGAAACCGCCCGACGCCTATTCAATAGCGAAGCGGAAACCCTAGAGGTACTGGGCAATCACGACCAGATCCCACGCCTGCTTGCCTACTTTGAAGAAGACCAAGAATTTTATCTGGTTCAGGAGTATATTGAAGGGCATCCCCTAAGCCAAGAGTTGATACCGGGTCAACCGTGGGATCAGACACGAGTTGTTGCCCTGCTACAAGAACTCTTAGAGGTTTTAGACTTTGTTCACCACCACGGTGTCATTCACCGGGATATTAAGCCGGATAACCTGATTCGACGTAATTTAGATAAAAAGTTAGTCTTATTAGACTTTGGGGCGGTGAAGCAAATCCGGACTCAACTGGCGAGTCCTCAAGGGCAGATGAGCAATACCGTTGCTGTGGGAACTCCGGGTTATATGTCCAGTGAACAGGCTTTGGGTCAACCGCGTCCCACCAGCGATATTTACGCTTTAGGAATTATCGCTATCCAAGCCATTACAGGTCGTATGCCTGCTGAATTACAGGAAGATTTAAATACGGGCGAACTGATCTGGCAAGATCTTGCCCCTGTGAGTCCAGGGCTAAAACATATTTTGACCCGGATGGTACGCTATCATTTCAAAGACCGCTACCAGTCAGCCACAGAAGCGTTACAAGCCGTGCGATCGCTCACAGCCGCCTCTTCTACTCACGGTCAATCGGTTCCGCCGTCTCAACCCACACCACAATCGACTCCCCTCTCCCAACAGGGCACCCTGGCAGTTTCCCCAGCCGCACCCCCTCGAAGACCTACTCCTCCGACTCCTCCGACTCCTCCTCCGCCCCCGGAACCCGAACCTGCATCTGAACCGAATCGCGCCCCATTAATCATTGGTGTGGGTTTAGCCGTGGCTATGGCAGCCGCAGGGATGGCGTATGGCATTCGTCAGGGGATGTCCGGTGGAATGGCACGAGGAACTTGTACGGTAACGGCTCAAGGCTTGAACGTGCGATCGAATCCCAACGCCACGATTGTTGGCACAGTTAATAAAGGCACCAAGTTAACCTTAACGGGAACCAAGCAAGGGAATTGGGTAGAAATTCGTTCACCGCGACAAGGGTGGGTTTTTGACCAGTATCTTGATTGTGCTGTTGATACCATTGCGGAACAACCTGCTAGCCCTACCCCAGTAGAAACCCAACCCAGTCCCACCCCAGTTGAGTCAAAACCCAGTCCTAGCCCAGAACCAACCCCAACCCCAACGCCGAAAAAATCCCCTGATCAGCCCCAAGATAATGGGGCAGAGGTCTTGACAGAAGCGGCAGAAGAGTATCAACAGGGTAACTTAGATAAAGCGATCGCGGCGGCTCAATCGGTTCTCCCCAGTAGTCCAGCCTTTGAGGATGCTCAAAAGAAAATCGAGACCTGGCAAAAGGAATGGTCAGAAGCAAAAACCAAATTCGATAAGATTCAGCAAGCCTACAATGAAGGTCGCTATGTTGATGTGATCATTTATGCCGCAGACAGCGATTTTCCGGAACAGCGCTATTGGCGAGAAAAGTTGAATGACTTGGTTCGCAAAGCCACCCAACGTAAAAATCAAGGGGATACGAATCAGGAAACCCCGCCGTCATCTGAGCAGTCAAATCCCCAAAACCCTAAACCTGAAACAAAAGAACCCACTGGAGACAATTCAGTACCAGTTTGTGAACCGGAAACCGAAGAAGCCTGTTGATTGATTCCCGCGATTTCCAATTGCTCTTTTCAGGTGTAAGAATTGAGTTATAGTGGCGTGGCACACCTTATTTGAAGAATTAGAATTACGCCCCGAAACCGTAGGGGCGCATGGCGTGCGCCCGATTCAATGATAAAATCTTTCCCTGCTATGTTTGAGCGCAACTCGGTATGAGCCTGTCGAAATTTGGTGTTGACCCTGAGCGAAGCCGAAGGGTCAACCTCTGATTCTGAATCCAGCAACGTTTTAAGCGCCGCCTCTTAATTTATCCAATACGCTGCGATCTTCCAATGTAGACGTATCTCCAGCCACATCCTGACCGGCTGCTAAATTCCGCAACAAACGCCGCATAATCTTACCCGATCGCGTTTTGGGCATTCCCTCTGTAAAGCGAATCTCACCGGGACGGGCGATGGCACCAATTTCGTTAACCACATGTGCCTTGAGTTCGTTTGCCAATTCCGCCGTTGGACTGTAGTCATTCTCCAACATGACAAAGGCAAAAACATTTTCCCCTTTCACCTCATCCGGTTGTCCAACCACAGCCGCTTCTGCTACGGCGGGATGGGAGACTAACGCTGATTCAATTTCCATAGTGCCGAGGCGATGTCCAGAAGTATTAATCACATCATCCACGCGCCCCATCACCCAGAAATAGCCATCTTCATCTCGACGCGCACCATCCCCAGCAAAGTAGAGATACTGCCCGTCTTTGGGCGCAATATGTTCCCAATAGGTGCGGCGGAAGCGATCTGGATCACCATAAACCGTTCGCATCATTCCGGGCCACGGGTGCTTAATCACCAGATATCCTCCCTGATTTGCCGGAACGGGATTGCCTTCTAAATCGACAATATCTGCCAGAATCCCTGGAAACGGTAATGTAGCTGAACCGGGTTTGGTGGGAACGGCACCGGGTAAGGGCGTAATCATAAATCCCCCGGTTTCGGTTTGCCACCAAGTATCCACAATCGGACACCGTTGTCCGCCAATAATCCGGTGATACCACATCCAGGCTTCGGGATTAATTGGTTCACCGACGGTTCCCAAAATTCGTAACGAGGATAAATCGCGGGCTTTGGGATGGTGTTCGCCCATCTTAATTAATGCCCGAATTGCCGTGGGTGCGGTATAGAAAATAGTGACGCCATATTTTTCCACCATATCCCACAAACAGCCTGGATTCGAGGGACGAGGTGCGCCTTCATACATGATGGTGGTGGCACCATTAGACAGCGGACCATAAACAATGTAACTGTGACCCGTAATCCAACCCACATCAGCGGTACACCAGTAGACATCGGTGTCTTTGAGATCAAACGTCCATTTCAGGGTGGTATGGGTGTAGAGGTTATAGCCAGCGGTAGTATGGACAACACCTTTGGGTTTCCCGGTTGTGCCAGAGGTGTAGAGAATGAATAGCATATCCTCACTATCCATGGGTTCAGCGGGACAATTCCCCGACACCCCGGCTTGTAAATCATGCCACCAATGATCGCGCCCCGGTTCCATCTGGATTTTCTGCTGGGTACGTTGAACCACGAGAACGTTTTCTACTGTGGGGGCGCCGTTATTGGCGAGGGCTTTATCGACTTCGGGTTTCAGGGGAACAATCTTATCTTTACGCCAGCCGCCATCGGCGGTGACGACTACTTTCGCTTGGGCGTCTACTAATCGGTCTTTTAAGGCTTCGGAACTAAACCCGCCAAATACCACGGTATGCGGCGCACCAATCCTGGCGCAAGCTAGCATCGCGATCGCGGCTTCTGGAATCATGGGCATATAAATCCCCACGCGATCGCCTTTTTTCACGCCTAATTGCTTGAGGACATTGGCAAACTGGCAGACTTCCCGGTGCAGTTGGGCATAGGTGAGGGTGCGGGAATCCCCTGGTTCTCCTTCCCAAATCAAAGCAGCTTTATTCCGTCGCCAGGTGGTTAGGTGTCGGTCTAGGCAATTATAGGCAATATTCGTCTTGCCGCCGACAAACCATTTGGCAAAGGGAGGTTGCCAATCGAGGACGGTATCCCATTTCTGGAACCAGTGCAACTCTTGGTCGGCTAACTCAGCCCAAAATTTTAACGGGTCAGCTTTTGCCTTGTCATAGAGGCGCTGATAGTCCTCCAGACTCTGAATGTGGGCAGTCTGGGAAAATTCAGCCGGAGGTTGGAATAGGCGTTTTTCTTGCAGAACTGATTCTATAGTCGATTCAGGCATTGTTTGTAGTTGTAATCTGTTGCTGTACTCAAACCATTTTGAAGGCAGATTCGCCTGAATGAGCAATTTTGACATTTTGTAAAGCTTACCGACTCCTCGATAGGGGCAGCATCATTCGTCATTCGTCATTCGTCATTCGTCATTCGTCATTCGTCATTCGTCATTTGTAAGGGTTTGAGGTCTATTTACATAACTTAATATAGTTGAGCATGAATAAGGGCGGGTTTTGTTTAGCCGTTATTGGTGATTCAGCTAGCGTTAGTTCCTAAACCCGCCCCTACGATTGATGCTTTGGCTAGGTTTAGGGCAGGCTTTTTCTTCCCTGTTCCCTGTTCCCTGTTCCCTGTTCCCTGTTCCCTGTTCCCTGTTCCCTGTTCCCTGTTCCCTGTTCCCTGTTCCCTGTTCCCTGTTCCCATGAGTTCCCCATCTCAACTAAAAACGTGACATGAAAGTCGTTCAACAAAGGGTGACATTACTGACGCTGAAAGAACGCCCGATTGGGGTTTGGATATTGAGTGGGTTAACCGCCGCGATCGGATTGCTGATTTTTCTGTCTTCTAATTCATCGATTGATTGGTTCGGATTGGTTTGTATTATCTTAGCGAATGGGATGATGTTCGGCAGTCCAGTGAAGACGTGCCAATTTGACAAACAGGGTAATTGGGTCATATTTCAGCAAAAAGGTTGGTTAGGAACCCAGGTTATCCGCCGTCCAATTGACCAGGTGACTGAGGTACAAGTTGAACAGCTTAACCTATTTGGGCTTAAATTATATCGGCTCAAGTTGGTGCTTTTCTCTGAGGAACTATTCTATTTGACGCCAATTCCTTCTACAGATTGTAGACTACAGCAACATTTAGCCAGAACGATTAAACAGTTTCTTACCTGACCAATCAATCCTAAGTCGGGTTAGCATTTCCCTGTTCCCTGTTCCCTATCCTCACCACAATACTTATTCAGCAACCCTCAATAATACTCAAGTTTCACTTTTAGCGGATAACTGACAACCAATAGGTTGACCAACTGTCTTTTTCACATAGTCTAAAATTTCTTGATAAGCGTCTGGATTGGTTTTAGGATGGATAATAAGTCGCACCTTACCATCCGGTAACCAAAATATCAACCGACCGTTCTTCGCCCAAACAAAGGTGCTGATACGATTGAGATCAATCAGATACGTATCGCGCTCATAACTTAATTTAATCCAATGCTGATCCATAGTGGACAGTGGCAACTCTTAGCTGAGTCAGTCGCAGTGGGGTGTTCTGAGTCAACACACCAATAGGGAACAAGACAGAGTGTGACAGTGAGATAGGCGATCGCTAACGGTTAAAAGGATACACCAGATGGTCATTGAGTATCTTTTTCAGGTATAATTTTGATAAAAAAATGGTCATTAGTTCTCATTGCGGAACTAATGACACCTCGTATTGAGCGATCAATTGTTTTGCTAGTTACATTTTGCGTTGAAACTCTTCGAGTAAATCCAGCAGATTAACCTGACACTGCATCGGTAGTAAATCCACGAGGGGAACTTCCCGTTTGCCACCCCCCAGTTTAACCGGAATACTTTGCAAGATTTGTACCACTTGGTCTTCCGAGAGGTTATCCTCTGTCAGTAGAGGATAGACTCGTTCCGCTAACGGGGTGTGTAAATGGGCATCCTGTAAGTAAAGATGCCATTTGGCAACATCGATGTATATATTCTCACCAATTTCAGCCGCCAAGGTTTCGATCGCTTCGCTGGTATTCGGGTTAGCCATAATAAATTGAGTAGGACGAACTGGACATTCTCAGTTTATCCTTGAGCAGAGTTAGGCGAATTATCTTGACCCGGTAAAGGAGTATAATCCGCGATCGCAAAGATATAGACGGCGTGTCCAACTAAGATTAATCCCCAGATACCCGTGACCCAATACGTCCAAGTCCAATTAGCATACTGGATAGTACGGACAAACCATAGACCCGAATTACACGCCGCAAACACAGCGACATGGACAGCAAAGTTCATTCGGTCATCTAGGCGTCGATACGCAGCATCGCGACGATCAGGTTTGCGGGACCAACGAGGAGGCATAGCAGTTCGTAAGATAGACGTATGAGAATAGGTTATACTATTTAGTATTTTTTTGATAAGGCAATTTTCGAGTATTCCGGTCTCAAGGGATGGCAACAAGGGTGGAATGCGGGATGCAAGCCTGACTGGAAACGTTGTTAACTAGCGCGATCGCACCGATTTTACGCTTACCGCCTCAAGCGTTGATGCCTTGACTGTCATTTGTTCGGGTGAGGAGTGATCAGAGTAGTTTTAGGGGCAATAAAAACAACTCATGAGTTGTGGGTTGGGGTTTATTAATTTGAATTTCTTTGGGTTCCCTTGTGCCGATAAGCTGGTGTGAATAGGGAAACACCTAGCGGTACTAGATTTAAATTACAGAGTCTTCTGCCGAAATAGGAGTAAGAATTTCCCTAGGGTTCCATTGCTTGTTCCCTAACCAATGACACGACAACCCCACGACCAATTTGCCAAGCAGTATCTGGAAGAATTATTAGCACCTCTGGGTACAGTAGAAACCAGCCGCGATGTACCCAGCGAAGTTCGCCAGATTGATGTTTGGTTTGTACCTGCGCCTTCACCTTCTCCAGAATTCGAGACTTTAGGATTACTGGGTAAAATGGCAGCAACCACTTGTTTATTTGAACCGTTTCGCAATGCACCTACGCCAGTAGAAGTGCGAAGTTGCATGTTGAAATTGTATTCTGTGGAAGCTGAACTCTTACGCAAGGCGCGACGGGAGAGACGTTCTCTATCAGAAGATGAGTCACCCCGTTTATGGATACTGTCCCCCTCTTGTTCTCAACGGTTACTTGACGGGTTTTGTGCCAAGCTGAATCAGTCGGAGAATTGGGGAGAAGGCGTTTACTTCTTACCGGAGTTTCAAAGAACAGCATTAGTCGCAATTAACCAATTACCCGTAAATCAAGATACACTTTGGTTAAGAGTATTAGGAAAAAGGAGAACGCAGCAACAGGCAATTGATGAGTTAATCGGGTTACCCCAAGAGAACCCACAACGGCGCAATATCCTAGAAATACTAGCCAACTGGCGCATTAATGTGGGCAGGAGTGAAAGGTTAAGTAATGCAGATAGGGAGTTAATTATGAACTTATCACCAGCGTATTTTAAATGGCGGGAAGAGGCTGTCTTAGAAGGCAGACAAGAAGGTAGGCTGGAAGGCAGACAAGAAGGACAGCGACTCATGGTGGAAAACTTCCTCCGAGTGCGGTTTGGTGAGATTAATGCCGAATTAGAAGCGATCATCGCACCGATGTTACAGTTACCGCCAGAGGTGTTAACTCGTCTACTGTTTAGCCTTTCTAAGCAGGAGTTATTACTGTGGTTTGGCGAGGGTTCTGGGCAAGATTTGAGATTAGGCGAAGGGGGGCGAGAAAAGGTGGAGAACCTGCTGAGAGTAAGGTTTGGTGAGGTTGATGCAGAATTAGCCGACAAAATCGCAGCCATGTTACAGTTACCTCATCAACAGTTGACTCCTTTGCTACTGACGCTTTCTCGTGAGGAATTATTAGAACGGTTTGCTGGGTAGAGATAAATCCCTGGATAGGTGAAAATGGGGACGTAGAGACGTAGCATGCTACGTCTCTACATTGCATAACCTTAACCTCGTCAGACATAGAGGGTGGTAAGGGGGTAAAATTCCCCAAATTTGACCTAAACACTGAGGGTAAACGGATGCATTACCAACCGCAACAGCCAATAGACAAACGTCAAACCTGTTTTTTTAACCCAACCTTAACCACTCAACAATGGTTGGTTTATTCCTGCCATGCTGTAATTACTATATTCAGCAGCGTTTTTATAGTTGCTGTTGGACAAGAACAGGTATTATCCTTAACAAAACGCACTGGGGAGATAGCGCCGACAATGATTGGGCAAACTGACAAACGCGCTGAAGCAGAAAGACTGTCTAATCAGGGAATGCAACTGTTTCAACAAGGGACAGCCGAATCCCTGCAACAAGCGATCGAAAAATGGGAAACAGCGCTTCCTTTGTGGCGTGAGGTGGGGGATCAATCACAAGAGGCTTTGATTAATCTGGTACTGGGTAGAACTCATGATTTATTAGGATTCAAACAAAAAGCCCTCTTTTACTTTAATCAAGCATTACCACTTTATCGAAAATTAGAATATCGCGCCGAAGAAGCAGCAACCCTGCTGAATATTGGTCATGTTTATGACACCTTAGGAGAAAAAGAAAAGGCATTAGAGTACTTGCAACAGGCTTTATCCTTAGCACGGATTGTGGGCGATCGCGCCTTGGAAGTAGCAACCCTGAATAATATTGGTCGTGCCTATGACACATTAGGAGAAAAGGGAAAGGCATTAGAGTACTTGCAACAGGCTTTATCCTTAAGGCAGGTGGTAGGTGATCGCGCATTGGAAGCAGCAACCCTGAATAATATTGGTCATGTCTATGACACCTTAGGAGAAAAACAACAGGCATTAGAGTACTACCAACAGGCTTTACCTTTAGTCCAGTCTGTGGGCAATCGCACCGAGGAAGCAGGAATACTGAATAATATTGGTAGTGTCTATAATGCCTTAGGAGAAAAACAACAGGCATTGGAGTACTATCAACAGGCTTTACCCTTATCCCAGGCTGTGGGCGATCGTGTCGGAGAAGCAACAATCCTGCATAATATTGGTCTGGTCTATTCCGCCTTAGGAGAACAACAACAGGCATTGGAATACTATCAACAGGCTTTACCCTTACTTCAGGCTGTGGGTGATCGCGCCGGGGAAGCAACAACCCTGCATAATATTGGTGGTGTCTATGGTGACTTAGGAGAAAAACAACGGGCATTGGAGTACTTCCAACAGGCTTTACCCTTATCCCAGGCTGTGGGCGATCGCGCCGGGGAAGCAACAATCCTGAGTAGTATTGGTCATATCTATGATGCTTTAGGAGAAAAACAACGGGCATTGGAGTACTTCCAACAGGCTTTACCTTTATCCCAAGCTGTGGGCGATCGCACCCAAGAAGCAAGAATCCTGAGTAGTATTGGTGGTGTCTATTATGCCTTAGGAGCAAAACAACAGGCATTGGAGTACTATCAACAGGCTTTATCTTTACTTCAGGCTGTGGGCAATCGCGCCGGGGAAGCAGCAACCCTGAATAATATTGGTCATGTCTATGCTGATTTAGGAGAGAAACAACAGGCATTAGAATACTTGCAACAGGCTTTATCTTTAGCCCAAGCTGTAGGGAATCGTGACCTTGAATCGACTATCCTTAACAAGGTTAGTGCCGTAAGCGCTGGAATAGAGACAGAACAGACAACGATCGCCCAAACCGACAAACGTGCTGAAGCAGAAAGACTGTCTAATCAGGGAATGCAACTGTTTCAACAAGGGACAGCTGAATCCCTACAACAAGCGATCGAAAAATTGGAAACAGCACTTCCTTTGTGGCGTGAGGTAGGGGAGCAATCAAACGAGGCTTTGATGAATCTGGCACTGGGTAGAACTCATGAGTTATTAGGATTCAAACAAAAAGCGCTCTTTTACTATAATCAAACATTACCTCTGTATCGACAATTGGAAGATCGCGCCGGAGAAGCAATAACCCTGAATAATATTGGTAGTGTCTATGCTGATTTAGGAGAGAAACAAAAATCATTAAATTACTACCAACAGGCTTTACCTTTATCCCAGGCTGTGGGCGATCGCACCCAAGAAGCAAGAACATTGAATAATATTGGTAGTGTCTATTCGGATTTAGGAGAGAAACAAAAGTCATTAGATTACTACCAACAGGCTTTACTATTAGCCCAGACTGTAGGCGATCGCACCCAAGAAGCAGTAACCCTGAATAATATTGGTAGTGTCTATGATGACTTAGGAGAGAAACAACAAGCATTAGAGTACTACCAACAGGCTTTACCCTTAACCCGGTCTGTGGGTGATCGCACCCAAGAAGCAGTAACCCTGAATAATATTGGTGCTGTCTATGATGCCTTAGGAGAAAAACAACAAGCATTAGAGTACTACCAACGGGCTTTACCCTTAAGACGAGCTGTGGGCGATCGCGCCGGAGAAGCAGCCACCCTGAATAATATTGGTGCTGTCTATGATGCCTTAGGAGAGAAACAACAAGCATTAGAGTACTACCAACAGGCTTTACCTTTAGTCCAGGCTGTGGGCGATCGGGCTACAATAGCAGGAATACTGAATAATATTGGTCGTGTCTATAATAATTTAGGAGAAAAACAACAGTCATTAGAGTACTACCAACAGGCTTTATCTTTATCCCAGGCTGTGGGCGATCGCACCGGGGAAGCAGGAATCCTGAATAATATTGGTCATGTCAATGATCCCTTAGGAGAAAGACAACAGGCATTAGAGAAATACCAACACGCTTTACCCTTAAGACGGACTGTAGGCGATCGCGCCGGAGAAGCAACAACCCTGAATAATATTGGTGCTGTCTATGATGCCTTAGGCGAAAAACAACAGGCATTAGAGTACTACCAACAGGCTTTATCTTTAGCCCAGGCTGTGGGCGATCGCACCACAGAAGCGATAACCCTCTCTAATATTGGTCATGTCTATAATGCCTTAGGAGAAAAACAACAGGCATTAGATTACTACCAACAGGCTTTACCCTTAACCCGGACTGTGGGCGATCGCGCCACAGAAGCAGCCACCCAAAATAATATTGGTCATGTCTATGATGCCTTAGGAGAAAAACAACAGGCATTAGAGTACTACCAACAGGCTTTACCCTTAACCCGGGCTGTGGGTGATCGCACTGGGGAAGCAAGAACCCTGAATAATATTGGTCTTGTCTATTCTGACTTAGGAGAAAAACAACAGGCATTAGAGTACTACCAACAGGCTTTACCCTTAACCCGGGCTGTGGGCGATCGCACCGGGGAAGCAGGAACCCTGAATAATATTGGTCTTGTCTATTCTGACTTAGGAGAGAAACAACGGGCATTAGAGTACTATCAACAAGCTTTACCGTTATCCCAAGCTGTGGGCGATCGCACT
>NZ_JAVJQN010000141.1:0-37057 GCF_040218245.1 Coleofasciculus sp. E1-EBD-02
AGAAGGGGGTTCTGGCACCTTAGATATGGACAGTTGAGGTCATGCGATCGCAAACCCCCAGCTATGGCAGAGTGATTTGACCCAACCACAAGTAAGAAGGGGGTTCTGGCACCTTAGATATGGACAGTTGAGGTCACGCGATCACAACCCCCCAGCTCCAATTTAAATGAATGACAGCCACTATCGTAATTGAACGCTCCAATGACTTTCGAGGGAGCTTGTAATCGGGATTTATTTGAGATGTGGTTATGGGAGTGTCTATTACCTAAACTTCAAGCCGATGATATTATTGTTATTGACAACGCAACATTTCATCGTTCTCAATATATCAATGAAATTGTAGCTCAGGCTGGGTGTGAAATCTGGTATCTTCCCACATATTCCCCCGATTTCAATAAGATTGAACGCTGGTGGTTTGTACTCAAGAATTGGATGAAGCAACGGTGGGATGAATTTGAGACCTGAAAGTGATTGCGTGGATGCTGCCTTCAATAAATGTCCTAACGTGTGTGCGTAGTGCTATATAATAGATAATTATTTCAGGAGTTGGCTCAATTCTACTATAATAATTAGCACTAAACCTTGACACCTGCGAAAATTCAAAATGGTTACAACCCTTACTAAACCATCCTCACTTTTACATGAAATTCGCCTGGAAAAAGTTGATCAGTGGAATCTGTTTAAATTCAGCGATTATCTCCAAATTCGCATGGAAAAGCTTTTAGAGAAAAAAAAAGCTGACCAACTCACACCTGAAGAGATAGTAGAACTCGATGCGATTGGAGAACTTGATCGTATTTTTACTCATATCAATGCGATGATTGCAGCCCAACATGGCAATTCGTGAAGAAACCAGACAAATTGTTCGAGAACGTGCGAACTATCAATGTGAATATTGCCACTCGCCAGAACGTTTGAGTGCTAATCGATTCACAGTTGATCATATTATTCCCAAATCATTGGGGGGTACTGACGACATCAATAATCTGGCACTTGCCTGTCGTCGCTGTAATGAAAGACGTTATAACTTTGTTGCATGAATCGATCCAAACACTCAGGAAATTCTTCCTCTGTTTAATCCTCGTCAGCAAAAGTGGGAAGAACATTTCACCTGGATAGAGAACGGAGTTGTCATCCAAGGAATTACAGGTATTGGTCGAGCAACCTGTCTTCGTCTCGATCTAAACGATATGCGCTATCCAGAAGATGATTCTATTCGAGAGACGAGACGTTTTTGGATTCAAATTGGATTACATCCCCCAGTTAACGATCCCTGTCAGCTCTAATGTATTCTCAGGACAAATAATTAGTGTTTTACTTTGGAGAAAACTAGCTATAATTGCTTAATTTAGGTGGATGGGTTTCAGAATTGAGTTGGAGTTAGTTAAAATAGCGATCGCACCCCTTATCCTCTAAACGTTTCAGCGATGGCAGATGTAAATGGTACTTGGCTGGGAACCTATTGGCAGTGGGGCGTTCCCACAAGATTTGAGGCAACACTGCTGCATAGTGGCAATACCGTGACAGGTAATATCTTAGATGACAGCTACTTGGGCGAAGCGTCACTAACGGGGGAAGTTATTGGACGCCGGATTAGCTTTGTTAAACGCTATTTAGCGAGTTCCAACTATCCCATTAGTTACACGGGTACAATCTCGGAATCAGAAGACTTTATGCAGGGACAGTGGAGTATCGGTGGCGGTGAATCCGGTTCCTGGGAAGCCCGTCGCAGTGGTGAAAATTTAACTGTGGATTTACAAAAAGCCCAAGCTAACCGAGTACCGACTTTAACAGGTGTATGAGGGCAAAAGTAACTGACTACCTCTTAGATATAGGGGAGATGGGGGGATTTTAGGGGGTTAGTCATGTCTGCCAAGCGGCACCCGTTAAACGATTGATGCAGAAATAAATAATAAATGTGGCAGTGGATTAGGCATAATAAAGGAATAGATGTTGAAGAAAGCAAAAACGATAAATGATAGTCAAAAGCTTGAATAAATTTCTCAGCTTTAGCGCCTTAATTCTCTTAGGATTAACAGCCACATTACTCATTTCTCTCCCTGCCATTTCTCAACCCAGTGATACAACCTTGCGTGCTTTAGCCCAAGAACAAAACGTCCACATAGGTGCAGCCGTATCAATAAATGCCCTTCGCAACGATTCCACCTATCGAGAGGTATTGGCGCGGGAGTTCAACATGGTTACACCTGAGAATGTGATGAAAATTAAGCAAATTCATCCAGAACGCGATCGCTACGATTTTACTGCTGCTAACGAAATCGTTGCCTTTGCCAAAGCCAATCAGATGCAGATACGCGGTCATACCTTGGTTTGGCATCGCAGTTTACCCGACTGGTTAACTGAAACCGAGTGGACGCGGGAGGAATTAATAGATATTTTGCGGCGACATATCTTTACCGTAGTCAGTCACTATCGAGGTGACATTTATGCCTGGGATGTCGTCAATGAAGCCGTTGGCGGTAAAGATTCTCTAAGAAAAACCATTTGGCAGCAAGGAATTGGGTCAGACTATGTGGAGTTAGCGTTTCGCTGGGCGCATGAAGCTGACCCCAACGCGCTCCTATTTTATAATGATTATGGCGGAGAAGAATTAGGGGAAAAATCGGATGCAATCTACGCCTTCGTTAAGGATTTGCTAGAGAAAGATGTCCCCATTCATGGTGTCGGCTTGCAGATGCACAAAAGTATAAAAAATCCGCCCAAACCCGAAGACGTAGCCGCCAATATCAAGCGGTTGGAAGAATTGGGATTAGAGGTACATATTACTGAAATGGATGTCCAAATCCACAACGGTACAGGAACCGAGGAAGAGAGATTAGTCGAACAGGCAAAAGTATATCAGGATATGTTAGGCGTCTGTCTAAAAGCGCCCAACTGCACGGCGTTTGTCACCTGGGGATTTACCGATAAATTTACCTGGATTCCCGGCTTCGTCGGTCAGCCAGACTTGCCCTTAATTTTTGATAAATCTTATCGTCCCAAACCAGCTTATCACGCTTTAGTCGAAGTTCTCAGTACCGCTAATAATTAGGGGCTGCTGAATAAGTGTTGTGGGGGGGTAGGGAGCAGGGGGAGCAGGGGTAGCTGGGGAAGCTGGGGTAGCTGGGGAAGCTGGGGAAGCAGGGGGAGCAGGGGGAGCAGGGGAAGCTGGGGAAGCAATGATACATTTTCCCTGATAGCGGTGCAAGTTAGGGAATCTGTAGGGGCGGGTTTAGGAAATCTGTAGGGGCGGGTTTAGGAAATCAATTCAGCTAGTCACCACTAACGGAACAACAAAACCCGCCCTCCCTACCGATAAATGAACAACAAAACCCGCCCTCCCCACCGATAAATGAACAACAAAACCCGCCCTCCCTACCGATAAATGAACAACAAAACCCGCCCTTATACCTAAATCGAATGCCACTGACTGGTATGCTGGTGGGCAATGCCCACCCTACGGTCTATCAAAGATTTCGGCGATTCCCTAATGTTTATTTCAGTGCCATTATCCCGAAATCAGGTAGAGACGTGCAATGCTACCATCAAGCGTCATCTAATGCGGCAATACCAGGAAGTACCTTACCTTCCAGTAATTCCAGACTCGCTCCACCACCTGTAGAGATATGGCTCATTTGATCAGCCACACCAACTTTTTCCACAGCCGCAACCGAGTCACCACCGCCGATAATCGTGGTTGTGCCTTTCTTCGTCAGATCAGCTAGAGTCCGCGCGATCGCTTCGGTGCCAGCGGCAAACTTGTCAAACTCAAATACCCCCATCGGACCATTCCAGATCACCGACTTACAGTCGCCTAATGCATCTTGGAAGAATTTCACGGAATCAGGACCAATATCTAGCCCCATCCATCCATCAGGAATCGATTCAATGCTTACGGTTTGGGAATTGGCGTCAGCGGCAAAGTTATCGGCAATCACGACATCTGTGGGTAAAAGCAAGTCAACCCCTTTTTCCTTTGCCTTCGCTTCCAAGGACTTTGCCAACTCCAGCTTATCCTCTTCCACCAGCGACTTACCGACACTCAAGCCACGGGCTTTGTAGAAGGTGAAAATCATGCCACCGCCAATCAGCAGTTTATCCACCTTATCCAGTAAGGTTTCAATCACGCCAATCTTACTCGACACCTTAGATCCACCAATAATCGCCGCTAAGGGGTTCTGGGGATTTTCAATCGCATTTTGCAGATACTGAAGTTC
The DNA here is from genome assembly GCF_040218245.1 of Coleofasciculus sp. E1-EBD-02. Classification (NCBI taxonomy): domain Bacteria; kingdom Bacillati; phylum Cyanobacteriota; class Cyanophyceae; order Coleofasciculales; family Coleofasciculaceae; genus Coleofasciculus; species Coleofasciculus sp. E1-EBD-02. The sequence goes on from NZ_JAVJQN010000141.1 coordinate 4,218, forward strand.
TTTCTCAATCAAATACCCCGCCACGGAGGGCTGTAGGTGATGAGTGACTCCTTCGGTTGAAGCATGGGCGCGGTGTGCCGTACCAAAGGCATCATTGACGTAAACATCAGCTAGGGCGGCTAACTGTTTGGTAAACTCCGGATCATTCTTTTCTTCCCCTGGGTGGAAGCGGAGATTTTCCAGTAACGCCACCTGACCATTATCTAGGCTGTTAACCTGAGACTTAACCCCATCGCCAATACAGTCATCACACTTGACCACCGTTTGACCCAGTAATTCAGACAGACGATTCGCTACGGGTGTTAGGCGGAGGCTGTCCTTCACTTGTCCCTTAGGACGCCCTAAGTGGCTACACAGAACCACCTTGGCATTCTTTTTGATTAAATCCTGGATCGTCGGCAGAGCCGCCCGGATGCGGGTATCATCGGTAATCGTACCATTCTCATCTAGTGGCACATTCAGGTCGGCTCGCACCAATACCCGTTTTCCGGCTAAATCGGACTCATTTAAATTTGCTACAGTTTTTTTGGACACAGTAATACTCTCCTCTAATTGCCTGTATCTGATGCTTTGCGATCTGATCGCGTGCCAGTGGTTGTATGCTTAATGATTGCCCCCAGACTTGCATCTATAGAGCAATCAACTCAGTCATTAGGATCAAGAGTATGTATTCTCTTTTCCCGTCCACATTTTACCGGAGTCCGTGTCCTTCAAGGTGATTACAATGTTTAAGACTGTTTTATTTCCCCTTGACCAAAGCCGAGAAGCCCGTGAAGCGGCGGAAGTTGTCGCCAATATCGTCCAAAAGTATGAAAGTCATTTAGTCTTACTCTCGGTTGTCGAAAAACCCAACCCCGATGACCCATCGCCAAGTCCAGACATCATGTCTCCGGAGATGGTTGCTGAACTACTCAAAGGCGCTCAAGCCATGTTTAACCAGTATGGCATTAAGCCAGAAACCTTGAGTCGGGAAGGCACACCCCCATTTACGATCTGTGATGTCGCCGACGAAATTAATGCCGATCTAATTATTATGGGCTGTCGCGGATTGGGATTAACTGAGGATGGCGCTTCCGAAAGCGTCACCAATCGGGTGATTAATTTGTCACCCTGTCCCGTGCTAGTTGTGCCGTAATACAAAGGTATAACGGATATCAGCCAACACTCTTGATCACCCTCAAGATACCGTGAGGTGGGCAATAGCACAAAATGATAGGATAAGCATTTCAACATTGATCACCCTTGCCCACCCTACATGACTTGTTCCCTATTGCCTATTGCCTATTGCCTATTCCCTGACAAATGACCAATGACAAATGACCAATAACCAATGACCATTCAATGGTATCCCGGACATATTGCTAAAGCCGAACGGCAACTCAAGGAACAGCTCAAACGAGTGGATGTTGTGCTGGAAGTCCGGGATGCGCGAATTCCTCTGACTACCCATCATCCGCAAACCGCTGAGTGGGTAGGGAATAAAAGCCGAATCTTGGTGATCAACCGCATGGATCTGATTACACCCAAGACGCAGCAGTTGTGGACATCCTGGTTTCAAGAGCAAGGGGAAACGCCTTACTGGACAAATGCCCAGCAGGGGAAAGGAATTCGAGAGGTTGCCCAAGCCGCCCAGCAAACCGGAGTACAGATGAATCAACGGCGTAAAAATCGCGGGATGCAGCCTCGTCCGGTGCGTGCGGTGGTGATTGGTTTCCCCAACGTGGGTAAATCGGCTCTGATTAATCGACTTTTGGGGCGGCGTGTGGTGGACAGCGCCCGTCGTCCCGGTGTTACTCGTCAACTGCGTTGGGTACGGATTAGCGATCAGATTGAACTGTTGGATGCGCCCGGTGTTATTCCCGCCAAGCTACAAAATCAAGAGGATGCTCTAAAATTAGCCATTTGTGATGACATTGGTGAGGCGTCTTACGATAATCAGCGGGTTGCTTCTGGGTTTGTAGATTTGCTAAAACGATCGCCGGATCTGGCTACAGCCGATCGCACATCCACGTCTTTTTTACACAACCGTTATGATGTAGACCCAACGGGGATCACGGGTGAATCCTACTTACAAGCCTTGGCAGAGACGCGCTACCAAGGGGATCAAGAGCGTGCTGCCCGACAGTTATTGAATGATTTTCGCAAAGGACTACTGGGCGCGATCGCACTGGAATTGCCACCATCTTGATGTGTTGAGTGTTGACTTCCCCAGCTCCCCCAGCCCCCTCAGCTCCCCCAGCTCCCCCAGCTTCCCCAGCTTCCCCAGCTCCCCCAGCTCCCCCAGCTCCCTCAGCTCCCTCAGCTCCCCCAGCTCCCCCTGCTTCCCCAGCTCCCCCAGCTCCCCCTGCTTCCCCAGCCCCCTCAGCTCCCCCAGCTCCCCCTGCTCCTCCGCACCCAACCTTAATAACTGTGTGTTGTTTTACTAAGGGGGTGGGGGGTAATACCCCTCATCGACTAAACTACAATATAGTAATGCACCCTAGATAAGCGCCTAATGGGGGCGTTTTTCATGGTCGGTTGGCGAAGTTCAGCCAAAAATTGTGACGAATCATTACGCTAATCAACGTAAAGATTTAAGACATATTGCTGAGGCATCTTAATAGACGGAGGAAAGAAAATTGAACAAGAGCACCGAAACCCATTATCAGGACTTACGCACAACCTCGCTTAGAGGGTTAACGATGAATCCTGCATACAAGCCAAACAGGATATCGGTAGCACAAAAGCGTAAGTCCTGTTTTTTTAGAACAGTACGGAAAGCATCTATCCTTACCAATCCTTTCAGGGTGTATTGTCTTAGCCAACTCGGAGATTGATCAACTCTGGTAATGGTGTAATACTGTAATACCACAGATGCCGAGAACGGCTATAGTGGAAGCAATGGGCAATCCTGGTTAGCTCGATAACTCCGAATCAAAATAAAAAGCGGTTTTGGGAATTCAAGGAGTTTAACCCACGACATTTGTACAATCAGCTAACGCGAAGATTTCTCAATTCACAGCAGAGATCCAGCGTCCCGCCCTTGTACAACGGTAAACTCAATAATTTAAATCGACTAAAAAATGGTCAGTAAAATAGCGACATTTAGACTTCCAGAACAACTAAGTCAGGAAATTCGGTCTCGGGCTGAGGCATCAGGTCGCGATCGGACGGCGGTCGTAATTGAGGCACTCAAGCAGGCATTTGGTTTCCCGCTTGAGGAATCGCACTCAACAACGATTGAGGAACTTCAGGAACAACTCACTACATTAGACAAAAAATACAAGCAGTTAAAAGAACAGCTTAATCAACTCAGCCAAGACACTCAGACAGCGAATCAACCCTATCAAGCGGTTCAGCAAGCCATCCCTGGCACGTTGGTAACCGGAACGATTAATCATCATCAAATTGGGGATACAGATCAAGCCTGGAAAACTCCTAGCCAAGTCGCCCAACTGGATCTCAATGATGCGATCATTACCCAGGAACAGGATGAGTCAGAACTGCGGGAACTGACGACGCGGATTCAGCAGCAAGCACGAATCTTTGACCAAGTTCTCTCGGCGTCTCCTGATCCCATCTGTGTCTTGGATCGCATGGGACGATTTACCTACGTCAATCTGGCGATCGCGCAACTGTTTGGCTTATCCCAAGCGGAAATTTTGGGCAAAACGGTACAGCAGTTAAACTTACCGCCCGAAGGAATCGAACTGTTTAATAATCAACGGGAAGTCGTCTTTGCCACGCGACGCCCTTTGACCGATGAAATGAGTTACCCAACTCTGGGAGGTGTACGGCATTACGAGTACATCCTGAGTCCGATTCTGGGGAACCACAATAGTGTGGAAGCGGTAATCTGTACGGCGAGAGACATTACCGAACGCAAACGAGTTGAAGAATCGCTGCGGGAATCGGAAGCGAATTATCGTCACTTATTTGAATACGCCAATGATTCCATCTTCATTATTGACCTATCCACCAGTCGTATTTTAGATGCCAATCAGAATGCCTCCAGACGACTAGGATACACCCGCAAAGAACTGCTGAATTTGAAGACTCGTGATATAGATGTGCCGATTGGTGAGGATCGCCAACGCACCATCAGTCAACGGATGCAAGCAACGGGGAGTATTATTTTTGAACATGCACTGCGGCGTAAAGATGGTTCTCCGGTGCAGGTAGAAATTAGTTCGCGGGTGATTGAATATCGCGATCGCTTAGTGTCCCTGAGTTTTGTCCGTGATATTACCAAACGCAAACAAGCCGAGGAACGGTTGCGGTTATTAGAGTCGGCGGTATTCAATGCCAATGACGCGATCGTGATTACTGAAGCCCAACCCATTGACAAACCCGGTCCTCGGATTGTCTATGTTAACCAAGGCTTTACTCGGATGACAGGGTATACGGCGGATGAAGTAATTGGCAAAACACCGCGCTTCTTACAAGGTCCCAAAACCGATCGCGCCCAAGCGGACAAAATTCGCGATACCCTATGCCGATGGGAACCCGTGCGGGCGGAATTGATCAACTATCGCAAAGATGGTTCCGAGTTTTGGGTGGAACTAAATATTGTCCCCGTGGTTGATGAGAATGGGGACTATACCCACTGGATGGCGATCGAGCGAGATATTAGCCAGCGCAAGCAGCTAGAAACCGCCTCAGCTAAACGGGATCAGGAACGAACCGCTCAACTGTCTCAAGCCAATACCTTGCTACAAGAACAATTGGCGAAACAGGAGCAAATGGTTGCCAATCTTCGCAGCCATGAGGAACGCCAAGCGATCGCCTTAAAAGCGGGTAACGTGGGAATTTGGGATTGGAATCTGGAGAATGATGAATTCTATCTAGCGTCCAATTTGAAAACCATGCTGCGCTATGAGGATCAGGAGATTGCGAATAGTAAAGCGACTTGGTTAGACCTGATTCATCCCGATGATCGCCAACAGGTTGAAAATGAAATCAATGCTCATTTAGACGGGTCAACAACTCACTATGGCATGGAACACCGGATGGTGCAAAAAGATGGCACGATTCGCTGGTTTCTTTCCCGTGGCATTGCGGTACAAGATGCTAAGGATAAGCCTTATCGGTTGATTGGTTGTAGCGTTGATATCACTGAATATCAACAACTTGAGGATTAACGCTCACCATTCCCTTACCTCCAAATCAGAACCCCGATTTCTTGAAGAAGTCGGGGTATAACAATAATCAAAGCTACAGATATGCCCTAGCAAAAGTGGGATTTAGCAAGATGAAGCTAGCTTCTTTTTAGTGAGCCAGCCAGCGAGAGCAAAAATACTCAGCCCCAATATTGAAGTCGGTTCAGGAACATTTTTCTCTTCAAAGCAACCTGGATCACTAGATGATTCAAGACAAACTGTCACCTTAGACACTCCCGATCCGTTCCGGAAACTACTGCTAATGACTCGGTTAAAACCAGCATAGACATCATAGTTGACTGGACCTTGGCTATCAGGCCTTTGAAACTAATAAATGGGTTGGGAGGGAGTTCATAAGACGAATTTTTCAGATCGACTGAATACATAACCACTGCCTGAGCTGGATGAACTCCAACCGCAGCTAAACCTAAGGCTGTGCCAGCGGTGGCAAGGGCTAATTTTTGGTAGATGTTAGTCATTGTTCAAATTCCTACTAAATTTAACTTGCGTCGATAAATGTTCTAAATCTCTGTTGAGATATCGGTGGCATTTCTCCAAGTTTCGCAATCCGGGTAAAATCGTTACAAACCCTTACATAAAACCCCAAAGGGTTGAAAATATTGTTGAACCAACCAGATTCCGTAGGGACACGGCATTGCCGTGTCCTATAGAAAAATGTCTCAGCTTTTCTTCTGCTTTCTTGACTGTTGCCGCTTGAACAAAGCACCAAAACCTTTAGACAAACAGCAAGTGCTAATTTTTGGCACATAATAGTCATTGCTAAAATTCCTCATAAATGGAGATAGTCGAGAGTCCCAACTTCTTTAAGAAGTCGGGATTCTCACAAGTGCAACCTTGAAAAATTAGATAGAGAATGCCTACTATACGGAGGTAGCGATTCCTAAAGCAGGTGAGTAATGACTCAGCTTTCCTTCTGCTTTTTGGACTGTTGTCGCTTGAACAAAGCACCAAAGCCTAAAGCTGTTGCTGAACCCAGGATAGTCAGAGGTTCAGGAGTTGGAGTCAATTCGAGTTGAGCAGAGGATATAATAGCATCATCTTGGTAAGCCCAAGGAATTACACCGGATTGTTCAGAATTGAAAGATCCCAAAATTTCGTCGGAAGTGAATCCAAAATCCTTGATTAAATCCAGCTCGACAGTTTGGGTTCCTCCGCTAGGAAAACTCGGTATATCAGTTACCTTGATACTTTTAACGCCAAGCATACTAATTGTATCTGTAGCTATATAATTTCCAGGTGATACTGTTGCTGTAAAAGTAAGCTTTGCTGAAGCTAACGGTTTGATAGCAATCTGATCCAGAAACGTTTCAATCCCTTCAGACTGACTAAAATCCAATTCCCAGCGTGTAGATTCATCTTCACCATCCCCGATTATTGAAGGTTGCTGAGGTATTTTACGTATGATTGAAAAATCTCCATTCTGTAACGTTCCACCTACTCCTACAGAAATGGGTGTAGGGTTCGTTGAACCCGTAGCTATAGCCTTAACCGTAACTGCCAAGGCTTTTCCAGATATCATAGATCCAAGAGCTGCACAAGTAGTGGCAATAGCTAATTTTTGGTAGATATTAGTCTTAGTCATTGTTCAAATTTCTCCTAAATTCAACTTGCGTGGATGAACTTTCTCAATCTCTGTTGAGATATCGGTGGCATTTCTCAAAGTTTCGCAATCCCAGCAAAATCGTTACAAACCTTTACATAAAACCCCAAAGGGTTGAAGATATCGTTGAATAAACCCGATTCCGTCGGGGCAAGGCATTGCCGTACCCTATATAAATATAAAAATGGTGAATTTTGCGAAAAACTCTAGAATTGTGGCGATAACTGAGTGCAAGACTCAATTGGCGTAATGTTCAAGGATGAGTTTAACCGAGGATGAAAGGGTAACAACCCACTCCAAAACCAATAGCAAAGAGTTCAGGTGATTTCATGGGTGTGGATATTGATCAACAACTGCGTCAGCTTGTCGCTCAAACCTGCCAGTATCCCCGTCGCAGCCTGCAACGGCGTCGCTGCTTGGATCAACTGATTCGCGCGATCGCCCAATCGGGGAAACTCTGGCGGGAGCATAGCCCCGATTATGAAGAAGCACTACAACTCACCTGGTTGTATTTGTGCCGCAATATCGAGAACTATGATCCAGCCCAAGCCACGGTGACAACCTGGTTGGATGCCTATCTCAAACAACGACTGAAGGATTTATTCCGAAAACGATGTCAACAACTACATCATGAAGCTCAACCGCCTCCAGACTCGGAATATCCAACTGATCCGATTGATAATTTACCGGATACCCACCCTGATATCCCGCCGATTCTGGCAGAAACTCGACAGTGGGCAGAATCCGATCCAGATGGGGAATTATCCAGCTCTCATATTAGAGGACGTCCTGATATAACCTGTCAAGTTTTAATCTTACGTCGCTTACCACCAGAGACAGAATGGAGAAAACTCGAAGCAGAATTTAATTGTAAGGTTTCCACGTTGGCAACATTTTACCAGCGTCATTGTGTTCCCTTATTACGCAAATTTGGTGAATCGCAAGGATATTTATAGGCAATCATTAATTGAAGTTGTAACAATAACTGGACTGGAAAGGAGCGAATGATGACTAGCGTAGAATTACTTTTAAAGAATGCTTTCCCTATGCCCATTATGCCCAAAGTTATCCAAATGGCACAAGGGTTTGCCCAGAAACAACCGACAGCAGAAAAAGCCGAACAAGTTTATTTGAATACGTTGGCAGTTTGGGCTGTCCGGGATTATTTGGCACTTATGGAGATCGATACCGAAATTGATCACAGTGATTTTGCCAATCCTGTCGTCTGCTTAGGGGCAGATGTGGCAGATCTTAAGGTTAAAGGGTTGGGGACGTTAGAATGTCGTCCGGTGAAAGTATTCGAGAATCATTCAGGCTCTGAAAACCATCGCTGGATTCCCGAATTTGGCTCGATTCCACCAGAGGTTTGGCAGGAACGCATCGGCTATGTTTTTGTGGCGATTGATCCGAAGCGAAAAGAATCCAAACTATTAGGATTCACTCAAACGGCTGGCACAGGTCAGGTATTCTTGCCCCAGTTGCAACCCTTGGATGCGTTATTAGAGGATCTGGAGCAATTAACCAACCCAATTGTCAATATTAATCAGTGGTTTGCGAATCAGTTTGCGGCGGGTTGGCAACAACTTGAAGACTTATGGGAGTCTGATCGTGAGCCGTCGATGCCAGGGCAAACTGTACCTGCATTGCGTCGATTTGGAACTGAAGTTCAACTGTTTCCAGATGTCGATATTATGCGAGCTAAATTAATCGATTTGGGTATGGAGTTGGGATCTCAACGTCTTGCTTTAGTTATGGCACTGACTCAAGAGAGCGATCGCAAGGTGAGTGTGTTCGTTCAAGTCCATCCTACGGGAGGCGATCGCTATTTACCTGGAAATCTGACATTGGCTTTACTTTCAGAGTCTGGGGATAGGTTGCAAGCGGTACAATCGCGAGGGTTAGATTTATGGGTTCAACTCCGACAATTTCGAGTTGAACCAGGAACCAATTTTGGTTTGCAGGTTGTGCTAAATGGTATCAGTGTTACCGAATCCTTTATACTCTAATTGGTTATTTGTCATTGGTCTTTTGTCATTTGTAAGGGTTTGTAGTGAGAACTTTAGTTCTCGTTCCGCCTAGCCGGAGAGGGCTGAAGCCCTCACTACGTACCCAATCTATCCCACAATTTTAGCTATGTGAGTCCACTACAGTTTACAACTTTAATGATATTCGTAAAAGTTATAGTATAATTTGAGTAAAATAATTAATGAATCGGTAGAGTAAGTAGGTTTAGGGAAAGAAACTTAACGAGATTAAGTTTTGTCAAAGAACCTCAAACCCTTACAAAGGACAAATGACGCTCCCTACCTGTTCCCGAACCCATTCATCAAAGGAGTCGCTATGAGTAAAATCGTTGTTTTAAATCTCGGCTCAGGCAACTTCAGCTCTGGATTTACTTCTGTGACAGCACAGTTGGGAGAGGTGGGGAATCTGTATATGCAATTCACGGGGAGTTTGCCAACAGCCCCCGATCTTCCTCAACTCCTCAGAGACTGGCGGCTACTCTATACAGCACTTTATCAAAGTCATGGTTATCGGGGCGGGATCGATATTGTTGAGTCCGGCATCACGCATTGTTCTGAGGGAGATTTTAATGATATTTGTCAACACTTACAAACCAAAATCAATACCTGGTTAAAGAGTGAAGGATTTCGCAAAATTGAATCAGAACTGAGAACTCAATTAAACCCCGCTGAACCCGTGCGGGTCATTATTGAAAGCGATGATCCGGAAGTCTGGAAATTACCATGGCATCTTTGGGACTTTTTTGCCGAGTATCGCTTAGGAGAATTAGCGTTCAGTACACCAGATTATCCCCCACCTGCCAGTTCAGTTATTCCCCACCGCCGCAAGGCTAATGTCAAAATATTAGCGATTTTAGGCAACAGCGCCGGGATTAATTTGGAGAAAGATCGGGAATTACTGAAACGATTGTCAGGAGCTAAAATTACCTGGTTAGTTGAACCGGAACGGCAAGAATTGACTGACCAACTTTGGCAAGCTGGCTGGGATATTATTTTCTTTGCTGGACATTCCCAAAGTGAGGATAATATCACCCATGGACGATTATACATTAATCAAAATGAACAGAATAATAGCCTGAGAATGGGTGAAGTCAAGGAAGCGATGAGAAAAGCCGTTGACAACGGATTAAAATTAGCCATTTTTAATTCCTGTGATGGGTTGGGATTAGTCCGAGACTTGGCGGCGGATCAGATTCCGCTTCCGCCGATGATTGTCATGCGTGAACCCGTAGCTGATCCAGTGGCACAAGCCTTTTTGAAATACTTCTTAAAAAACTTTGCCGCCGGAGAACCGTTTCATTTATCGGTACGCCAAGCTAGAGAACAACTGCGGGGATTAGAACATGAATTACCGGGGGCAAGTTGGCTACCTGTCATTTGTCAACATCCGGCTGTAATTCCCTTTAGTTGGTCTACAAAACCACCCGATTCGAGTTCAATTCCTGTATTAAAATGGGTGGCGATTGTTTTAGTGGGAGTGATTACCAGTTACCTATTCTCCAGTTCAAATTTAGCAATTTTGGCAAACCAACGAGGAATCAAAAATCAAAATCAAAATCAATTATTACGGGCGCAACTCTACTATCATCTTGCCACTTGGCTCAATCCAACTTATCCTCAACCCTATTACAATTTAGCCTGGTTATGTGATGAGAGTCTTGATGATACAGCTTGTGCTGAACAACGGTTTCAACAAGCGGTATTGCGGGGACTTCCTGATGCTTACCCGGAGTTGGCTCGCTTGCATTTGCAGCAGGGAGATCTGGAAGCTGCACTAAAAGAAACCTGGGCGTGTTTAGAACATAGCGATTATGATGGGGTGAAGGCTGCTTGTTTAAAGAATCTGGGTTGGGTACGATGGGAACAACAACGATTAGAGGAAGCTGAAGCCGATTTACGGAATGCGATCGCGCTTGCACCAGTTAGCCCTCATGCTTATTGTTTATTAGCTCAAGTTCTAGACAGCAAAGGAAACCATCAAGAGGCAAAAGTGGCTTGGGAAAATACACTGAAATACTCTGAGTATAACGTTCCCGAACAAGATAAATGTATGGGTTTAGCTCAAGAGCATTTGTCAGCACAATAAGGAGGAATAAGTGATGATGTATTTTAAAATACAACCTGAAACAACCTTGACTATAGTGTATTACGGCATATAAGGCATATTACGATTCGTTGCTTGGCTTTAACTACACAGACGTAAAGCAGTATAAATTGTAGTGGAGGTGATCCGAGCAATTGAAACATTGACACCAGGTTAAAGGAGTAGATGTATCATGTACTGGAAACTTGTGACGTTTATAAGTTTGATTGTCCTTCTCCTTGATGGGAATGCCTTGGGTGTTGGGAATGAGGGAGTCAGAAAACAGGTAGAACGCCGACAAGATTTAGAGGATCAACAATTTTTATACCGTTGGATTTTTTTTGACCAGACTGTCGCTAATGTTAGCTTTTGTCCTCAGGGCGTTTGTAATTCTGGCACTATAGTGCCGACTACGAACAGGGAAAAACTGGTAAGGGATCAAGGGAATATTGAGTCGGTTACCAGATATCCCCTACACTCTGCGTTAAACCTGCCATCCCAACCCCTTACTAACGGACAAATTCTTCAGATCACAGGTGATGTACACATTCAGCGTAGTGGACGTAGAATTGAACCGCAAATTGGTACAGACATTTATCCAGAGGATCAATTATCCATCGCCAACGCCTCCGAAGTAATCTTGCAATGTGCAGACTTATCAAGCCAAACCCTATCCTCTGGAAACAATCGCCTCAATCCTTGTCCCACCGCTACTGAACAAACCGAATGTACCCCAGGTACTTATAACTGTCCCCATCGTGGCGATATCGCTTGGAACAATAGGATTCCTTATATTATCACTCCTCGGCGCACCGCGATTCTCACCGATAAACCCCTCTTACACTGGAATGGATTACCTGACGCCAACAGCTATACTGTCACCCTGGAGGGAGATGGAATCGAATGGACAACCCAAGTCAGCGATACCCAAATCACCTATCCAGGAGAACCCCCCCTGCAACCCGGTGGTGATTATCTACTCATTATTGAAGCCGATACCGGGGAATCCTCACTGGATGAATCCCCCCTACCTGGCGGACTAAATTTCAGCCGACTCGACGAACAACAAAGCCAACAGATTCGCACTCAAGCCAGCCAAATCAGCCAACAACCCTGGAATCAAACCGCAAAAGCCCTAGCCTTAGCCACACTCTATAATAAACATCAACTTCATACTCAAGCGATCGCCACCCTAGAATCCTTGATTGCTGACGGAGTAGAGAGTGCAGCCATCTATCGCAAAATTGGCGATCGCTACTTCTATCACCTCATCCTCCCTGCCCAAGCCAAACCCTACTACACCAAAGCCATCGAACTTTCCCACACCAACGACATCGAGGAGAAAACCCACGCCCAATATCACCTAGGGCGCATTGAAACCGCACTCGGCAATCACGACGAAGCGATGCACTGGTTTAGCCTCGCCCTCAAAGGATATCAAACCCTAGGCTATTCTGAACAGATTCAGGAACTTGAACACCAATTAAACCAGTAGGGGCGGGTTTTACCGATACCCTTTCCCAACAACCAATCCCTGAACTAAACCCACCCTCCTCCACCTCGAACCCCTCTGCGCCCTCTGCGCTTACCTCTGCGTACCTCTGCGTTAAATCAACATTAATTAATAGCTACTCAATCCAAAAAAATGTCATCATGAAACCCAATTTCCTCTGCAAAACAACTCTCCTCGCCCTCTTAACCCTAAACCCCTATCCCCCTACCCTCGCCCAACCCATAATCCCCGCCAACGACAACACCGGAACCGTCGTCAATCCCACAGGCGATCGCTTCGACATCACAGGTGGCACTTTGTCCCCAGACAACACCAATCTCTTCCACAGTTTTCAGCAATTTGGATTAGACTCTGAGCAAATTGCCAACTTCCTCTCCTCGCCCAACATTCAGAATATTCTCAGTCGAGTTACTGGCAATAATCCCTCTATTATTAACGGCTTAATCCAAGTTACCGGGAGTAACGCCAACTTAATTTTAATCAACCCCTCCGGAATTATCTTTGGCAGTAACGCCCAATTAAACGTCCCCGCTGATTTTACCGCCACAACCGCTACAGGAATTGGATTTAGCCAGAACCATTGGTTTAATGCTTTTGGCGACAATAACTACTCAAATCTCATTGGTACACCCAATAAATTTGCCTTTGATCATTCCAATTCTGGCAGTATTATCAACGCGGGTAACTTAGCCGTCACTTCGCAGCATAACTTAACCCTATTAGCGGGTCAAGTGATTAACACGGGTCAATTAAGCGCACCAGGGGGAACCATTACCGTTGCTGCTGTACCTGACTCTAATTTAGTCCAGATTAGGCGATCGGGAAACCTCCTCAGTTTAGAACTAGAACCGCCCCGGGATACTCAGGGAAATATTCTCCCCGTCAATCCCTTAGATTTAGCCGAACTTCTCACAGGAACAGCACCTGAATTAGACACTAAATTAACCGTTGCTGAGGATAACACGGTTCAGTTAGCCAATTCTGGGATAACCGTACCCGATCAACCGGGAACCACAATTATTTCTGGCAGTCTTAACGTTGCTAACTCTGCCCCCATTCCGGCAAATCAGTCAATTAATATCATCGGTGAAAACGTGGGACTGATCAATGCCACGATTAATGCATCGGGGAATTATCACGGGGGAAGCATTCGGATTGGTGGCGATTATAAAGGTCAAGGGTTTATTCCCAATGCTGAACAGACGTTTATCAGTTCGGATTCAACGATTAATGCGAGTAGTATCCTGAATGGTAATGGGGGTCGTGTAATTGTTTGGGCGAATAATAATACCACATTTAACGGCACAATTCTCGCCCGTGGTGGTCAGGATTCCGGAGATGGCGGATTTGTTGAAGTTTCCGGCAAAAACAATCTAATTTTTCGGGGAAATGTCAACGTTATGGCAACCCATGGGCAAGCAGGAAACCTCCTACTTGATCCAGTCAATATCACGATAGTCGATCAGACTGATTCTGCTGATGATAATGAATTGAATGATAACACTATTCTCTTTTCAGACGGTTTGATCGATAATTTCACCCTTTCTAGAAAAAAACTAGAAAGCTTATCTGGCAATGTCACTTTAGAAGCAACGAATGATATTACCATTGAGGATTTAGCCAGTGACAACTTAGATCTGCATACAGGTTATGGTAAAACCATCACATTTAGGGCAGATGCCGATGGCAATGGTGTGGGTGATTTTTGGATGAATCAGGGAGATACTATCAGTACAGGAGGAGGGGCGATTAGGATTACCGGAGTCAATGTTGATGTCGGTGGTATTGATACGCTAAATCCCGGCAATTCTCTGTTCAACCATGGTGGCAATATTACGATTGTCACTGATGGGGGTAATATTAGCACGGGTCTTTTAAGATCATGGGGGAGAGCAACGATAGGAGATAGTGGCACGATTACCCTTCTGGCTAATAATGGCGACATTCGTACAGGTACAATTGCATCCCAAGCGACGGCAACCTTCGGCAATGGCGGCGATATTAATCTGACTACCAATAATGGCAATATTGAAATATTTGGTCAATTAAATAGTAATGCGGAAGGTATGGGTGATGCCGGAAATATAAGCTTAATCGCTAATGGAGGGGATCTAAAAATAACCGAATCTGAACCGAATGCTAGTATTTATTCATTAAGCTTTTTTCAGTCTGGGGGTGAAATTACAGTCCAAGCCACAGGCAATATTGATATTTTAGGAACTGTTAGCTCTTTATCCGGATTTGGGAATACGGGTAATGTCACGTTAACCAGTGAACAAGGGAATATTTCCAGTGGTAGCATTGGTTCTGCTGTTTTTTGTGGAACGAGTGGTCAGGTAAGTATTAATGCCCCCAATGGCAGTATAAATGTCGGTAATATTGGTTCATTTTCTTTCAATGGTAGAGGCAATGATATTACATTTTTTGCTAACAATAATCTAATTACGGGTGACTTAATGACTTCCGGTAAACTTGGAAGTGGAACAATTCAGGTAACAGTTACTAACGGTTCAATCAATACTCTACAATCTGAATTTTCGGCGGATGTATCTCAACTCTTCAATTTTGTTGATTTATTGCCGAACAATATTGATCCAAGAATCGTTGAGCTATTGTCTTTATTCTCAGAACCCATAAGCCAGTTACCCACTCATACTCTCGATTCATCCTCTCACTCAGGATCAGGCGGTGCAATTCTACTGAATGCACCAAATGGAGATATTATTACTGGCGGTAAAACAATCAATTCCCATGGGTTTATGAATGCTGGAAATATTACCCTAACCAGTGGTGGTATTATTGATACAACTGGCGGCATAATTAGCGCTCCCGGTGGTATAAAAGGCGGTGATATTACGCTGCTTGCTCCCGGTAATATTGATACCGGAACGATTACCGTCTTTTTAAGTGGCTTTAGTGGTGATAGCGGCGATATTAGTATCACAAGTACCGAGGCAAATATTAATACCAGCAGTGGGGCATTAATTACGGCGTCTGGAGAGGGTTTAGGTGGTAACATCACTCTTGATGCGGCGAATAGAATTACTGTTGGCGAAATGAATGCTTTATCATTTGTGGAAATGGGAGGCACAATTGACCTAAGTGCAGATAGTAATATTAAAATTGGCGGAGATATTCAAACCAACCAAAATAATATTACCTTGAATGCGCCTGTCACGTTAGTGGATAATGTCGCGTTGACGACATCAGACCAGGGTGATATTATCTTTGATGATATTGTCAACGGTGGCTATAATTTAATCCTAAATTCAGAGCAAGGACTTGTGCAATTTAACGATCGCGTGGGTCATTTAACCCCCTTAAATAACCTACAGGTTCAAGGTGAGATCACCACAACCAATCCATCGGGTATCGATATCACCACCTTAAATAGGATTGAAACCCAAGATATTACTTCACCAGGGGGGATTAGCCTCACCAGCCATCAACGCAGTATCACCACCCAGCGTCTAAATACCTCGGCATTCAATGATGGTGGTAATATTACCCTTAAAGCACCCGGTAATATTACCGTGAGTCAAATTGATAGTCAAAGTTTAGGGAACGGTAATGGCGGCGCAGTTGACATTACCACAGGACAATTTTTCCAAGCTACGGATACATTCCGGGATCAAAATGGAACTCAGACAAGTATTTCTACGGCTGGAATTACCGACGGTGGAACAATTCTGATTCGTCATGGTGGGGAGGGAATTACCCCATTTACTGTCGGGAATGCTGATATCAATGGTACTCAAGGCGCGATATCGCGAGGAAACGATACTCCCGAAAGCCAGATTCTACCCAGACAAACCTATCTACATACTCACAAACAAGACCGCGATCGCATTCAAATTATATCAGTCTCTCCGGCTTCACCCCCGCCACCTGATCCCAATCCCCTTCCAGCCGAACCTAATCCTACTCCTCCATTAACACCTGCTTCTCCATCCCCGTCTAGTTTGAATTCTGAATTAACTCCAGAGACTCCATCGCCAACCAATCCCCTAGAATCTCTCGCCTTTCTTGTCGGCGATACTCTCAATGTCAATCCGCAAATCTATCAAGATTCTGAAACCGAAAACTATACCTTTACCTGGAAGATTCCCAATCAACAAATATTATCACTCAATGTCCCCTACGTTCAAGACTCTCCCCGCCAACTCGCAATTAATCCCAGCGATGATATTGTCACGTTAATTGACCAATCCTTAGAAGCGCAATTTGAAGACTATTTAGGCGAAGACATTACCCAGAAACAAGTCACTACCGCCTCCCTACAAAACAGGCTAAAAACCATAGAAACCCAAACAGGAAAACGCGCCGTAGTAATTTACGCCCTATCTCATCCCGATGGATTACAACTTGTTCTCGTTCCACCCGAAGGTTCCCCGATTCCGAAACAGGTTCCCCAAGCCAATCATCAAACTCTACGGCGGGAAGTGAATAAATTTTATCACACGCTCAATGATTATACGAATGACAGGTATTTATCCAGTTCCCAACAACTCTATCAGTGGCTAATCGAACCCTTAGCAACGGAACTAGATGCCCTCAATATTGATACACTAATTTTCTCAATGGACGCGGGGTTACGCACGCTTCCCCTAGCAGCATTACATGACGGACAGCAATTTCTGATCGAAGCCTATAGCCTAGGTTTAATCCCCAGTGTCAGTTTAACTGATACCCGTTACCAGAGTTTAAAAAATGCGACTATCTTAGCCATGGGGGCTTCCGAGTTCCCTGATTCAACTCTTTCTCCATTACCTGCTGTTCCGATTGAATTATCCACAATTTTAGCCGAATTTGGACAAGGCAAATTATTGCTAAATGACCAATTTACCTTAGATAATTTAAAGAGTCAGCGCCAGGAGGCATCTTTTGATATCGTACATCTGTCTACCCACGCCTCATTTCCCCGCGATCGCAACTATAATCCCTACATTCAACTGTGGCAACAACGAGTCGGATTAAACGAATTGCGACAAGTGCAATGGTACGCCCCGCCAACGGTAGAACTCTTAACTCTGAGTGCTTGTGAAACCGCTGTGGGGAATGAACAAGCCGAAATGGGGTTTGCTGGATTAGCTGTACAAGCGGGAGTAAAATCAGCTTTAGCCAGCCTCTGGAAAGTTGATGATTTAGGGACGTTAGCGGTAATGACCGAATTTTATCAGCAACTCAACCAGGAAACTGTATCAATTAAAGCCGAAGCGCTGCGACAAACCCAACTTGCCCTGTTACATTCTCAAGTGCGAATTGAATCAAGTCAGTTAGTTGGCACAAGTCGGGATATAAGCGTTGCTAAAAGCTTAGGGAATAGCCCAGAAATTAATTTATCTCATCCTTATTATTGGGCTGGTTTTACTCTAATTGGTAGTCCTTGGTAAAACCAATGAAGGCATTTTCATTTTCCTGTAGGGGCGGGTTTGACTATTATCCTTTCTCAATCCACCTGAATGTAACTAAACCCGCCCTGACTCAGGTGTAAAGCCACGGCGATTAAAATCGCTGCTACACAAACAAAGTCCGCCTGCGCGGACTAAATTATAAAGGGGGTAATCAACCCCGATTGGGTATATAGCACTACCCAGGCAGGTTAGGACATTTTTTACTGTTCCCTGTTCCCTGTTCCCTGTTCCCACGTCAGTAGTAAGTGTTTCAACGCTTATGGCGCTGAAGCGCAACTACAAACACAGAGCGATCGCGGATTAATCCCTCTGCCAAATCTTAATCGTCCCCGCCTTACCGCCAGTGACTAAGAGTTGTCCATCCGGACTGAAAACCACAGGACTACATCCAGCAAGAGTACCAAGGAATTGACCAGTGTGTAAGTGCCAAAGTTGGACAGTATTGGTGTCACCACTTGCCAAGAGTTGTCCATCCGGACTGATAGCAACGGCAACGATTCCCTTTAATTTTCCCTCCAGCGTTTGCCATAATTCTCCTGTCGTGAGATTCCATAATTTAACCGTACCATCGGCGCTACCGCTTGCCAGACTATTGCCGTCGGGACTAATCGCCACAGATGTCACCCACTTAGAATGTCCGGTAAGAATCTGAGTTTGTTGATAACGACTTAATGACCAAATTCTAATCGTTTGATCCGCACTACCACTAACTAGAGTTTTGCCATCGGGACTGATGGCAACTGACCAAACAATGTCTGAATGACCATTGAGGGTTCGTTGAAATTCTCCGGTGTATCCATCCCACAATCGGATTGTTTGATCACCACTCGCACTCGCCAGAATTGTTTGATCTGGGCTAAACGTAAGGCAGGAAATAAACCCCGAATGATTGTAGGAAGAATTGGGGTATAAATAGAGACGTTGTAGTGCTTTAGTCTCTAACTTCCAACGGGTAATTTTCTTATCAAAGCCACCAGCCACTAGCATTTTTCCCTGGGGGCAAATCGCCACAGCAAAAACCTCTCTCTCTTGTCCAAAGAAGGTAAACTTTAGTTTTCCGGTTCTCAAGTTCCAGAGACTAACGGTTTTATCTTCACTACCACTCGCCAGGGTTTGTCCATCAGAACTAATGGCGATTGCTGTAACCTTGGCTCGGTGTCCTGGGATACTTTTTAGACATTTCCAATTTTGACAGGGTTGCGGTTCATAGTGAACGATTTTGGCTTGATGTTCCAGATTGACCGATTGTTTGTCTAAGGGTGCATTTGGGGTCGGCGAATGGGTGAATTTTACGGAATAATTTTTGGTTGCGTCAGATGTAGAGATATGATTAGAAAATTGATGACCTGATGCCGAATTAGCCGTTGATTGAGCTTTTCTTTGCTGTTGAGCCTTGAGCGCTTCTAACTCGTCCTCAATGTCTAGATTTGCAAAGGTTTGATGCCAATGATTTTCGGCAAATACTGGATCTAACTCCAGCATAGCTTGGGTGTTGGCTTCCATTTCCAGTATTTTATCTTCCATGCGCCCAAAAGCATCAACGGCATCTACCATTTGTGGTTTGGGTTCGGGTTTATAGGCTTCATACAATCCATATTGTGGTTGTGACTTAGGTTTGCAGGCTTGATACAACCCATAAACACCCAATCCCACCACTCCCCCAGCTGCTGCCATTGTACCCATACCAATGCCAACCGCACCAAAGCTTCCAGCTAATCCCATACCCCCAATCGTTGACGATACCTTAGCACCAGCGACAGCACCAATTCCCACCGCACCAAACGCCAAAGCATCCCTGTTTTCGATTGCTTTAAAAGCACCATAAGTCGCCGCACCCGCCACCGTACCTGCTGCTGTTACGGGAGTCATGCCAATTGCCACTCCACCAAATCCTCCCACTAATCCCATTGTGCCGATTGTGGCAGAAACACCAGCGCCAGCCGTAGCACCACTGGCAATAAAAACTACACTATCTTTCTTAATTGACATATTATAATGAGGTGATATTTTTGTTTAATTTAGCACAGAACTCTGTTGAGAGGAAGTTAATTTACATTCCGCGATCGCGTCGGCTTGTAGTAAGGGAACCTTAGCCCTATATTCTGTTGGGTTGAGCGAAGTCGAAACCCAACCTACAACCTATTCCACAATTTTAGCTGTATCAACTTCAATTCGCTGTTCCCGACAAGTCCGCAGGTAGGTAGCATTCAAATCCACAGGCAAGCAGAGTTCACCGCGCAACCACAATGGCATGACAGGTAAAGGGTTTTCCACCGCCAATGCTTCTTGCCAAATATCCAAATTCGGCTGTCCCTGACGTTCCACAACTCGATAAGCAGTGGCGTACAGTGGTGCATTTAAAGGCAACATTCTGACTGCCAACTGATGTAATAATTCCTCATGTAAATTCGCATTTCGTCCCGTCACTACATCCACAATATTTACGCCTATTCCTTGCTGTAAATAGGTTTGATACTTAGCAATAAAAGCACGACGATTTGCGGGTCTATCTTTATTGCCGGGACTCACCAACTCGATAGCCGCTATTTATAGTGATGAAATTTATCGGGATAGTCTTTCAGCTTTTGTTTTTATTACAATTTTAAATTGCGATGCGGGTGTTTATCGCGCTAAAGCGCAACTACAAACTAGCAAAATATGAGACAATTAACGTTATCGATAACTACAATAAGGTAAACCCCATGTCTCCAATAACTGACTCCTGGCAAGAGGATTATATTATTACTAACGGTGTCAAACTACACTACGTCACCCAGGGAGAAGGTAAACTTATGCTGATGCTGCATGGTTTCCCTGAATTCTGGTACTCTTGGCGGCATCAAATCCCTGAATTTGCCAGCGATTATAAAGTTGTTGCCCTTGATCTGCGGGGTTACAATGACAGCGATAAGCCCAAAGATGTATCAGCCTATCAGATCAGTGAGTTAGTTAACGATATTAAAGGAGTTATTCAAGGATTGGGCTATGAAAGCTGTATCTTAGTTGGGCATGATTGGGGAGGAATGATTGCTTGGTATGTTGCCTATACTTATCCCCAACTGGTTGATAAGTTAATTGTCATGAATATTCCTCATCCCGCCAAATTTGCAGAGGCGTTACGCAGGAATCCGCAACAACTCCTGCGAAGTTGGTATATCTTTTTCTTTCAACTCCCTTTACTCCCAGAGTTACTGTTTCAGTGGGATGACTATCGACTGATTACGTCGATTTTTATCGATATGGCAATTGACAAACGTGCCTTTTCGGAAGCAGACTTAAACGCCTATAAAGATGCGGCGGCAAAACGGGGGGCTATGACTGCCATGCTTAACTACTACCGCAATGTCTTCCAGGAGATATTTAAGCAGCATCGGTGGGATGTTCTGCAAATTCCAACTCTAATGATCTGGGGAGAAAATGATACGGCTTTAGGTAAGGAATTGACCTATAATACAAAGGATTATATGCCAGATTTGCAAATCCGCTACATCCCGAATTGTAGTCATTGGGTACAGCAGGAACAGCCCCAGTTAGTGAATCAGTATATGCGAGAGTTTTTAGCAAAGGATGAGGGATGAGAGACCAAGGGATGCGACTAAACCCACCCCGACGGAATCCCCGATAATTGAAAAAGGGCGGGTTTTGTTGAAATGGTATGGGTAACATCCTAATTATGTTCCTAAACCCGCCCCTACAATTACTCTTTACAACCTTCAAGGACTATTTATTCCTCATGCCCTTGACCGTTGCGATAACCATAAAAGTCAATCCGATACTCAGTAATTTTAACGCCAGTTTGTTGCTCAATGTGTTGGATTAGTTCTTCTGGCAATTCTACATACACATCCATGATCTGATTCGTATCCACACAATTAACGTGACTGTGTGCATCGCTGATATTTCCGTAAAGCCGTCCATCGGATCGCTCAATACATTCAATAATCCCTTGAGACGATAGCGCCTCTAGATTTTGGTACACAGAAGTATGACCAATTTCTTTGCCTTGCTGATTTAGGCGATCATAAATTTCTCGTGCACAGAGATGCTCTCGATCTTGCCACAGTAATTCCAAAATTAAGCGGCGTTGACGCGACAAGCGCATTCCTAACGCTTGACATCGATTGAGGGCGTCTTCCAATGAGCGAATTGGTTTGACAACTGCCGCTTCTTTCTGCATAGTCGATACGTTGAATGGGGTGGTTAGCTGTATGGGGAGTAGTCTCAAGCTCTACCCTGAAGATGAGCCTGATCCTGATAGAGAGTTAATAATGCACTGATTAAACGCGCATAATATTTGCGGATATAATCTTTTTCGCCAAGCTTTGTCCAGGTTTGAGTCTGAATGACTGGGTATCTGGCACTGTATGGCACTGTAAGGCAAACTCATTACCACTTTACCTTAGATGGTTTGAGTCTGTCTACTGTGGACTGATATCCAGTCTGGTAGCATCGATTGTGTTAATTAAACTAAGGTAAGCTTGATCCGAGGTTAAGCCTGGGGACTGGTTGACCCTTCGACTTCGCTCAGGGTCAACACCGAGCGTAGCGTTCGACTGAACTTCGACAGGCTCAGGGGTCCGCGCTCACGCCGAAGTCCGAGGTGTTAAGTGCCGTCACTACCAGGATGAAAGACCGAAGTAATCCAGGCAATGTACAGACGCTGTAACAGTGCGTCTCTACGTCCAAATGTTGTGGAGCGGATAAAGATTAGTGGCAATCACAATTAAACTCAATTCCCATTCCATCAATGATTTAGACCTATCGCCCGTCCAGACTGTGATTGATAAGTGGTTAACCGAGGGGGCGATCGCAAACTATGAGCAGCAGTTACGCTTTGAGTTTAACTACCCTCGCGAACCCAATGATCCACGGGAATGGTCAGAAATTCCGGAGATACGTCTGTGGTTTATCCGCTTGGATGTTCAGTATCCGTGGTTACCGTTTTTACTGGATTGGAAAGCTGGGGAACTCGCTCGCTATACGGCGATGCTGGTCCCCCATCAGTTTAATCGCACGGAAGGGATTCAATATAACCCAGAAGCCTTAGAAATTTTCATGATGCAAAAGGTTTTTGTGGTGAATAACTGGTTACAACAAATTGATTTACCCAACCAATCGCGCCTTAAATCCATGGCTCAAATGTTAGGGTATGAACTCGATGATACGTTGTTTCAGCTAATGTTCCCCCCAAAAAGAACTTGAGACATAAAGGGATGAGGACTTACGCACAGACGCTGTATACAGTAGGAACACGACAATGGTATGCTGGTGGGCAATGCCCACCCTACGGTATATCAATGGTTTCGACGCTCTAAAACGGCTTATTTCAGTGCCATTCCCTAGCCCCGCCAAACTTGTTTTAGTACATCATCAGGCTGAATATCGGCAATCCAACGAGTCGGTGATTGAATGCCAATATAGCGTTCTGATGGGGGTAGGAGTTTGTCAGCCTCAGTCGGACCAAACAAGGCAATCGTATACGTTCCCACAGCAACAGCTAGATGCATCGACGCGCTATCTGTACATAACAGTAAATTCGCCCCCGCAATCATTGCCGCTAATTTACCACTATCGGGAGGTGAGGTCATCTGTAAATTAGGACAGACTTGGGTGAGAGCGGCAACTAACTCAGTATCCTCCGAACCATGCAGCATAACCAGAGTTAGGTCAGGCTGTTTTTGGTGGATGTCTTCAATCACTTTTTGCCATTTATGGGCGGGATAAACTTTATCAATGTCCTGTGACTGATCGAGGTGGTTAGAGCCGCCGTCGATCATAATGTAACCGCTTTCTGGGATACCGAGGCGGGCTTGTTCCCCTTCTGCCCAATCCAGATCGGATTTTGGTACACGAATGGCAAGTTCTGGACAGGGGGTATTCATCCCTAACCCGGTGAGCAGGTCATGATACATATACGCCGCATACTGCTCCGTTTTCAGCGGTACAGTGTTGGTGAAAAACCACTTACCCTGATTATTTTCGTAGCCCACACGGATGGGAATACCACTCATCCAGAGCAATAGTCCCACTGACCACCGACGCTCTAGGGCAATTGCCGCATCATATTCGCGATCGCGGATAATCCCCAATAGGTTACCAAAATCTGCCAGACCATTGCGGTCTTTATAGTCAAAGGGTAATACTTCCTGGACTGAACCGGAAACCCGATAGGCTCCCTTGGCGCGGGGTTCCACAATCACATCGATTTCGGCGTCGGGGTAATTGGCTTTTAGGTCATCTAACGTCGGAAAGAGCAGCAGTTGATCGCTGATTCCTCCCGGAACAAGGGCTAATAGTCTCATCTGAATATAATTTAGAGCTTGTATATCAGCTCAATTTTAATGGACTGGTCGTTCCTAATTTCACGGAATTTTCCAGAAATTAGTTTGTCCGGATCACCGTGACAGGGTGAACTGCTACACCCCTGCTCCCATTGCTATTTGGCTTATGGGATTATGTTACGCATGATATTATACCTAGTGGTTTCATGGGATGAACCAGTAGTAGCATATTAGATTAGATCGGTCGGGACTAGAAATTTGGCATCAAAGGCGGAAGCTTGTGCATTTATTAATTCCAGCAGCGGGAATGGGACGACGGATGGGGAGCGATCGCAACAAGCTATTGCTCACTTTACTGGGTAAACCCTTGTTGGCATGGACGCTACTGGCGGCGGAAGCGGCGACGGAAATTACCAACATTGGCATTATTGGACAGCCTGGGGATCAGACTGATATTCAGGCAATTCTGGCGGATCTCGCCCTGACGAAAGCGGTACAACTGATTCCTGGGGGCGCAACTCGCCAAGAATCCGTGTATAATGGCTTGCAAGCTTTACCCTCAACGGCTGAACGGGTACTGATTCACGATGGTGCCAGATGTTTAGCCACATCCCAATTATTTGATCGCTGTGCGGAACACCTGAGAGATTGTTCGGGTTTGATTGCCGCGATCCCGGTTAAGGATACGATTAAAGTCGTTGATGAGTCAGATATTATCCAAGATACACCCGACAGGCGACGGTTATGGGCAGCCCAGACGCCCCAAGGATTCGAGGTATCGCTGTTGAAGCAATGTCATGACCAGGGACGAAAATTACATTGGGACGTTACCGATGATGCTGCATTATTTGAGCGCTGTGGGCTACCTGTACAGATTGTCGCAGGGGAAGAGACGAATCTCAAGGTAACCACACCCATGGATTTAGTGATCGCGGAGTTTATTCTGCGTCAGCGACTTGCAGCCAGTCATCAGTCATAAAGATCGTCATTTATCATTTGTTATTTGTCAAGGTTTAAAGACTATTTACAGAACTTAATAGTGTGAGACGAATTTCCACAAACCTACTAAAGTCAATTGTCCGAGCTGGTTTAACCAATAACCGTTTATCAATTTTATTTTATCACCAAGGATGAACTGAAATGAAACTTCCTACTTTTCTGATTATCGGTGTTCAAAAAGCAGGGACAACCTCGATTTATAACTATTTGAAACAACATCCCCAAATTTACATGAGTCCCGTTAAAGAAACGAACTTTTTAGAAAAGAACTGGGAAGAACTTGAAACGCAACGAAAAGCCAAGATTGACACCTTTGAGAAATATGGTCAGCTTTTTGAAGGGGTAACCGATGAAATTGCGATTGGGGAAGCCTCTCCTAATTATCTGTTTCATTATCAGTCATCCTCAGAGCGGATCAAGCGTTATGTCCCCAATGCCAAGTTAATTGCGGTCTTGCGAAATCCCGTTGACCGAGCCTATTCGGATTATTTAATGCATATCCGAGATGCCATTGACAAAGGAAGGCGAAACAGCTTGTCTGACCAAATAAAATACCGGGCTGATAAATCGTTTATTTTGCTCAAGGGATTTTATTATCAGCATTTACAGCATTTTTATAACGAATTTGACCGAGAGCAAATCCGAGTTTATTTGTATGATGACTTGTCTAAAGACCCAGTTAACTTCATGCAATCTATGTATCAGTTTGTTGGTGTCGATGATACCTTTTCGCCGGATGTCTCTAAAAAAGCTCAAGTTGCTCAAGTCCCCAAAAATACGGCAGTGAATAAGATGTTACGCAAAGAAAATCCCTTGAGAACGATAGTCAGGTCGGGACTCCGAGTTATTTTACCCCTGGAAATGAGACAAAGTATCCGTTCTCGCCTCATCCAAATGAACTCTCAAGATAAGAAAGCGGCTCCACTTTCGCCAGAGGAACGCCAGCAACTGATCGAACTCTATCGAGATGATATTCTCAAGTTACAAGATTTAATTCAACGAGACCTTTCTCATTGGTTAAAGTAGTCATTAGTCATTTGTCATTAGTCATTTGGTCGGGGCGGGTTTTGCAACCAAGCTAGGGATAACAATCAATATTAGTCCCTAAACCCGCCCCTACAAACAGATGCTTCTGTCATCACCTCTGGAACATGACTCCCCCAGCGAAAAGACGTAGCATGCTACGTCTCTACATTGCTTCTCCAGCTCTGTTTTTTGCTCGATTAAGCAGATAGTGCCATCTCTTGTTCGGTTTGAATCGGTAGCGTAATTGCAAATTCGGTTCCTTTCTCAGGTTCAGAGGTGACTTCAATTTTACCCTGGTGTTTTTTCACAATCTGGTAACAAATGGCTAATCCCATCCCTGTGCCTTTACCCACAGACTTGGTTGTGAAAAAGGGATCGAAGATCCGTTCTTTAACCTCCTCCGGAATCGCCGCACCGTTGTTCCAAACTGACACGCGAATCCAACGATTATCGATGGTTTCGCTACGAATAACGATTGTCGGTATAGCTTTACCCTGAACCTCTTCTAAGGCATCAATGGCATTGCTGATAATGTTGATAAATGCCTGATTGAGTTGAGCCGGATAACAATCAATTCGCGGTAATTGACTGTACTTTTTAACCAGGTTAATGTTTGGCTGGATGCGATGACCGACAAGCAAGAGAGTATTCTCTAGTCCTTCATGGATATCTGCCCGTTTTAACTGCGCTTCATCCAGACGACAGAAGTTCCGCAATGATAATACAACTTCCTGGATTCGTTCAGCCCCACTTTTTAAGGATGACAGCATTTTTGGCATATCGGCGATGAGGAAATCTAAATCCATCGCTTCGCTTTGTTCTTGAATCGCGCCGTTAGGCTGAGGATATTCTTGCCGATACAGTTCTAGCAAGATCAGTAAGTCGTTAATCGATCGCTTGGCATAATCCAGATTACCGTAGATAAAGTTAATCGGATTATTAATTTCATGGGCAATCCCCGCCACCATCTGTCCTAAACTGGACATTTTTTCCTGTTGAATCAGTTGGGCTTGGGTGTGTTGGAGTTCTCGCAGCGCTTGGGTCAATTCTTGCGTTCGTTCCTCAACGCGCTGTTCTAAGGTTTGACGCGCTAGTTCCAAGTCTTGGGTTGAGTCGTCTACCCATTGGACAAGCTGATTGAGAGATGTGGCTAATGAACCAACTTCATCGTTAGTGGTGACAGGAGTGCGAATCTCCAGATTGGATTCTTTGACGATCGCACTAGCAACGTGAGTTACTGTTTCGATAGGATGCGCGATCGCACGGCTGGTAATCGTGGCTAAAAGTACCGCGATACCCACCGATAGCAGTAAACTACTGACGATGATTCGCAGGCGTAAGGCTTCTGCTTGTGCTAGTTGTTGATGTACCTGAGACTGTTGCGCTTCAGCGTTAGTTTTGGCATCCTCGACATGATCGGATAGGTGATTGAATTGAGCCATCACTTGGCTGGTAGAGGGGTGATGCAGTGCCTTTAAGAGTTCTTGTTGTATCGCAGTAACCTCTTCTGGCTTCAGGTTCTCCGATTCACTGATTTGCCAGAGTGATTCAATCACTTGATTGTAGGCGTCTATATTCGCTTCATACTCCTGAAGCAGATGATGTAATTCAGCCGTGTTCACATCCACGCCATCGGGATAGTCTTGGATGAAGATATCTAACTCAGAGAGTAGGCGTTTCATCCGATCCACATCGGCTAAATACTGATGCTTTTGAGCGTCAATCTGGCTAGGATTTACCGAGGCGGTGAGTAGTTCTTGCGGATGCGATCGCACAGCCAATGTCGCATTTTCCAGGTTACTGAGGAGATGGTGCTGCTGATCAGCAACCCGTTCTTGTTGTTGGGCTTGGTCTTGATAATAATTACCGAGAATTAATCCTCCGGTTGTTCCCAGAATGGATAAGCCGATCGCCAAGGCGTAGCCGTAACTAATTTTCTGAGATATGCTGAGGTTGCGGATGCCTTCTTTGATCC
The DNA here is from genome assembly GCF_040218245.1 of Coleofasciculus sp. E1-EBD-02. Classification (NCBI taxonomy): domain Bacteria; kingdom Bacillati; phylum Cyanobacteriota; class Cyanophyceae; order Coleofasciculales; family Coleofasciculaceae; genus Coleofasciculus; species Coleofasciculus sp. E1-EBD-02. Next base: position 32,292 of record NZ_JAVJQN010000141.1, read on the forward strand.
AGGTGAAATGGAAAATTCCGGATAAATTCTTATTCAAATTTAATGGGTTTTGCTGACCCATTAAGGAATTTTGGGGAGAGACTGGGGGGTATCGGGAATTGGAAAAAAGCATAAGATAAGCCAAAAAGTGAGATAGATTGTCAGGTTTCCAGGGGAAGTGATGCATGATTTGCGAGAAACGATTGCATTAGCTAATCGGTATCATTGTTGACAAAAATACTTGAAGCTTGCGACAATTAGTAGATAGAAATTTAAGTTTGCCTGTTTCATCGATATACATTACCTTTTTACACGCTCTATCTATTAATTGTAGGAATAAAATGATAAAGTTTTTAACAAGTTTTCATTTAGAATTGATTAAACAAATAAAGTTAGGGTAAAGATTGAAGAGAAGAAGCGGGAAAAAGAATTCCGTTCAAGGGCTATCAATGAATGAAGTTGGCTGACCGTATGGATTAGAGGGACAACGACAGCGTGGCAGAGTTCTACGCGACTTATAAAGTAATGTAAAGATATTTAATAAAAGTCATCAATGGGTTAAAAAATATTAAAAACGTCCGGATCAGATTGGAAATAAGCCCAGATATTTGTTCGTTCAAGACTGTAGGGTAGGCAATGGCTACCTTGCCCCTATCAATAGGGTTTGCATCCTCAAATTGCGTAAGTTCTATTTTTTTGATGTGCAAGGAAGGAAGCACATTAGTGTTGTGATTTGGATCATCCCAATTCGCAAAAATGATTGGTACTGCGAACATTTGATCGCAGGAATCAACATGAATTTATACCTAGAAAGGGTGGAGATAATTAGTTAACTGCCGAAGTCAAATTGTAGTGACTCGGCATACCTAATTTGATGATTAGCCGCACGCTTTTGTTGTTTCCCCCTCATCCCCTAACCCCTTCTCCCACCGGAGGAGAAGGGGAACCATCACTCTCAGAGGTGATATCATGTTCGCCTTTCCGCCGGAACGTCTCTACAACAGTTCGTTTGTCCTAATCGATGTGTCTACTGCTATAACTAAGCTGTTTGGCATTTAAACCTTAATGTCAAGAATGGCGCAGTCTTTGTCGGGCGAGGATCTTGCTGGCTACTAATACCCAATTTCAATGCATGATTGATTATTTAACCGCCGATGTGTCCGCTATACCCAGCAAAGGTTCTAGCAGCTTGCGTTCTTCAATGGGTAGGCTAAACAAAACACGCTTATTGCCTTTTGTTTGCTTATAGCGAACAGCAGTATCGAGAAGACGGAGAGGGATTTGAAATTCAGGATAATCACTCGCCAATTCTTGCCACACCTCCAGCCAGGTTTGTGCGGCTTTATCACTCACCATTTCTGACATTAGTGTGGGAACGCTTTTCACAAGCCCCTGTCCTAATGTAGAAATAACCTGGTGTTTGTGGTAAAGTTCGATGAGGGTTTTGATGCGCGATCGCCATATCTCTACATTGTTACTGCTGTTGAACAAGATGTGGGTAATTAACTTGGCATCATCTGCATCAGCTTCATCGTCAAGGGTAAGATGTTGAAATGCGTTCTCTAGTGCAACAATCCCGTCATCCCAGCGATTTAATCCCAAAATGGCAATAGCACGGTTCAAGAAAACAGAGGAGTCTTGACACCCCAGTTCAATGGCTTTGTCACAGGATACCAAGGCTTCCTCGTAGCGTTCGAGATTGTCTAGCACCCAACCTCGGTTGTACCAAGCCCAGGCATAATTAGGGTCAAGCTCAATGGCTTTGTTATAAGATATCAAGGCTTCCTCGTAGCGTTCAAGTGTGTCTTGTACCGCGCCTCGTACTCCCCAAGCTCGTGCATCATTAAGCTCAAGTTCAATAGCTTTGTCGCAGCATGTTAATGCTTCCTCGTAGCGTTCAAGATCTGCCAGCACCTTTCCTCGTATTACCCAAGCTCGTGCATCATTAGGCTCAAGCTCAATTGTTTTGTCGCAGGATATCAAGGCTTCTTCATAGCGTTTAAGATCTTCCAGCAGTGTGCCTCGTAGTTCCCACGCTGGTGCATAATTAGGCTCAAGCTCAATGGCTTTGTCACAGGATACCAAGGCTTCCTCATCGCGTTCAATAGCTGCCAATACCGCGCCTCGTAGTCCCCAAGCTGATGCATAATTAGGGTCAAGCTCAATGGCTTTGTCACAGGATACTAAGGCTTCCTCATAGCGTTCAATAGCTGCCAATACCGCGCCTCGTAGTCCCCAAGCTGATGCATAATTAGGCTCAAGCTCAATGGCTTTGTCACAGGATATCAAGGCTTCCTCATAGCGTTTAAGATTGCTCAAGCACCATCCCCGTTTCAACCAGTCCTCTGCTTGACCGCGAATTGTCACCAACTTCTCTGCTAGTTCCAAAGCAGTCACATAATCTTCCTTCTCAAAACAATCTTTATACTCCTGCAAACACGCGGCGATGCGAGGATCTTCATCTTCATTGTCCATCGCTTGAAGTGCATAAAGAATATATTCTCGTTCTAGAACAGCATCAGAGGGGAGTGGTTTTAAGCGTTGCTGATACTGGAGATCATCATTTGTTACTCCTAATCGCTGTAATAACTCTTCCTTCGTATACCAAATCCGTAAAAAATCGACAAATAACTGTATCGGTTCCCCCCGTTGCTTCTTCACCTCCAGACAAAACCGCATCAAGGTTTCCCGCATCTCATAAAAAGACTCCCGCCCGATCGCGTCAGATGTGACATACCCTTTCTCCCGCAAATCCTTAAGCTGACTGGATGTGGTTTGATGCGTCAGAAAACAGCGCTGGGCAATTTCTTTCACTGGAACCCCATGGCGGCGATCGCACAAAAATTCAACGATCTTCCGTTGCTGCGGCGACAGAGACGCCATCCGCGCCTGATAATAGGGCGTCAAATCATCCAGCATCCGCATAAACGGTTCCACTAATTCATCCAAAGACTGGCGGGTGAGGAACTCTGAGAAAATCACATAAACCCGGTGATTTCCCCCAGCCAGATGATGAACCGCCTGGATGCGATCGCGTCCCCTTGACTGTCGGATAAAGGACTCTAATTCGCGATCGCCTCTAACTCTGGCAATATTGGCTAATAACTGTATCGCTTCCTCAACGGTTAAATCTTCTAAGTGATTAATGTGGAAAAACTCATAAAACAGCGATTTCTCTTTTTTTACCTCATCGAATAAACTCTGGGACGTTGCCAGAATTGTACAGCAAGGATTCTCTTGCAAAAAAGCATGGAGTTGTTTTTGCCCTTTTTTACCCAACCCAGAAAAGATATCATCCAGGTTTTCTATCAATAGGAGTAAGCGATTCTCTCCGATGATTTCCTTTAATAAGTCTGCCCCAGCATGTTCCGCCTCATCCGGCGACAATTCATAAAGTGATTCAACCCGCTTAATTAACCCTTCTCGTCCCCCCTTTACCTGGATTTTGGCAAAATCTCCATCATTTTCCTGAAGCGCCCGAAATATCCGCAACAGCAAATCCAGAAAGGAGGTAACGCCCCATTCGTCCTCTCGTAACCAGGCGATTAACAGGCGATTTTGCAACGCTTCCCGCTTGCGAATCCGGTGATACACCAACGAGACTAAATGCGTTTTGCCAATACCCCGTGGTCCAATTAACAAAGTGTGATGCGGCGACAGGGTAAGCACACTATCGCTAATGCGTTCCACAATATCTTCGGCTAACTGATGACGCTGCACAAAGATGGCTTCTAAATCTTCATGCTGCATCAAACTGGGAGTAAAACGAGACACTTTCATGTAAGTCACTGAATTAAGCCCTGAACTAAAGTTCGGGCTAAAAGCTAAAACCCGTTAAAACGGGTTGAAAGACTGACCCAGTAAGCTCGATTCTTACTTGAGCTTTGACGCGGAAATTTATTTCCTGGCTTCCAAGTTGGCGATATTCCGTTTAAGTCGAATTGCACTGAAATAAACACTTTTGGTTCGCTGAAACCCTTGATATACCGTAGGGTGGGCACTGCCCACCAGCATACCAGTCAGTACCATTGCGCTTAAGTCAGTGCCATTCAAGTTCCCTTCCCTTGAAGGGGAGGGTTAGGGAGGGGTCTGTCTCAATGGAGATTTTTGAGCTTAAGTTGATACCAATGCGTCATGAATTCCTCCTACTCACACCGTTGTCCAACCTGGATATTTTCATTGTATGTCATTTTTGACGTACTGAATATAAAAATACGACAATTTTATTGTATATTTTTTAGAGGGCGTGCTATCCTTGCCCTATAAGCAGTTGAGCGCCCCTAGCTGGAACTAGAGACGCTCTCGATTGCTTACAAATTCAGTTGAGCGACTGGCTGCAACCCATGACGCTCTTTGATTTGTTTATTTGTTGTTTATGGTCTCGAAAGACCAAAGGATACCCATGCGTAATAGGAACAGTATACCCATGTCTAATAATAACAAAGAACAGGTCATCCTAGTTAAAGCGACTCCCCCTGATCCGCCTCTACCCCCTGAATCCGGGAATATCAGCTCCCTGATGGTGAATGGCGGAGTAGCGGTTGCTGTAATTCTGGCAATGGCATATTTCTCGCAAACTCAGCTTAAGTCAATTGCTGAGTTGCTCAAAACGGTAAACAAGCCCAGGAAATAGGTCAAACTGTCTTACTGTTCCCCTCTTGCTCCCCTCTTGCTCCCCTCTTGCTCCCCTCTTGCTCCCCTCTTGCTCCCCTCTTGCTCCCCTCTTGCTCCCCTCTTGCTCCCCTCTTGCTCCCCTCTTGCTCCCCTCTTGCTCCCCTCTTGCTCCC